>JBOGJY010000242.1:0-3202 GCA_050745325.1 Terriglobia bacterium | reverse complement strand
CTCCCATGCCCACCAGATTGCTGCGGTGGATGCGCTCGTAGCTCGTGGCCAGCACCGCTTTCACGCCGAGCAGCAAGGTCCCCTTGGCCGCCCAGTCACGCGATGATCCGGCGCCATACTCTTTCCCAGCGATAACCACCAGGGGCACGCCGTCTTTCCTGTAGCGCATCGCCGCATCGTAAATACTCATTTGGTCTTCAGAAGGCAGGTGAATTGTGACGCCGCCTTCCGTCCCCGGCGCGAGCAAGTTTTTGAGCCGGATGTTGGCGAACGTGCCCCGCACCATGACGCGGTCGTTGCCGCGGCGCGAACCATATGAATTGAAATCCTGCTTTTCCACGCCGTGTTCGAGAAGGTAGCGTCCTGCCGGGCTTTCCGCCGCGATGTTGCCTGCTGGAGAGATGTGATCCGTTGTAACCGAATCACCGACCATCACCAGCGCCCTCGCCCCGTGAAGAGCGTCCTGGGGCTTCAGGCTTGGATCCTTAAAAAACGGCGGTTCCTGAATATAAGTAGAGCCGTCCCGCCACTCGTAGATTTCGCCGCCGCTCACGGGAATGGCGTTCCACACCGGGTTGCCATCCCAAGCATTGGCGTAGGTGCGGCGAAACATTTCGGGATTGATGCAGCGCTCCATCGTGTCTGAAATCTCTTTCTGAGTGGGCCAGACATCGCGCAAATAGACGGGCTGGCCCTCCGGGTCGCGGCCGAGAGGCTCGGTTGCAAGATCGATCTCGACCGTCCCCGCCAGAGCGAAAGCTACGACTAAGGGCGGGGACGCAAGATAGTTGGCCTTTACCAGCGGATGGATGCGCCCCTCAAAATTACGGTTTCCCGAAAGCACGGCGGCGGCGGCAATCTGGCTTTCGCTTATCGCTTTCGAGATGTTTTCCGGCAGCGGGCCGCTGTTGCCGATGCAGGTCGTGCAACCGTAGCCCACCAGATCGAATCCGAGCTGCGCGAGCGGATCAAGCAGCCCCGCCGCTTTCAGGTATTCGGTCACAACTTTCGATCCGGGGGCAAGGCTGGTTTTAACAAAGGGCGGCGCCTTGAGGCCGCGGGCTACAGCCTTTTTTGCGAGCAATCCAGCCCCAATCATGACTGAAGGGTTGGATGTGTTGGTGCAGGAAGTGATGGCTGCGATCACCACCGAACCATCGTGAAGCGACGCTTGCGTTCCGTTGAAGCTGACCGGGGCGGAGCGGGGGATTGTCTCAGCCGGTACCCCATAGCCACCCTCTTTCACCGGTTTGGTCAATGCTGTCCGGAAGGCGCTCTTCATGGCCGTCAGTGAGATGCGATCTTGAGGCCGCTTGGGGCCGGCGAGGCTTGGCTCAACGGTGCTGAGATCAAGGTGAAGCGTGTCGCTGAATTCGGGGTCGGGTGTCTCGTCGGTGCGGAACAGTCCTTGCTCTTTGCAGTAGCGTTCAACCAAGTCTATTTCGTCCTGGGTTCGTCCAGACATGCGCAGGTAGCGCAGCGTCTCATCGTCAACGGGGAAGAAGCCCATCGTCGCGCCGTATTCGGGAGACATGTTGCCAATGGTGGCGCGGTCAGGCAGGGCCATTTGGGAGAGGCCACGGCCATAAAATTCCACAAACTTTTCTACTACGCCTTTCTGGCGCAACATTTCCGTCACCCGAAGCACCAGGTCTGTTGCGGTCACGCCTTCGCGCAGGCGTCCTTCAAGCTTCATGCCAACGACCTGAGGCGGGGTCATGTAATACGGCTGGCCAAGCATCGCGGCCTCGGCTTCAATGCCCCCCACACCCCATCCGAGTACTCCCAAGCCATTGATCATGGTGGTGTGCGAATCCGTGCCTACGAGCGTGTCTGGGAACATTTCCCACTCGCCGCCGGTTTCGCGCGCGATGACCACTTTGGCGAGGAATTCAAGGTTCACCTGATGCACGATGCCCGTCGAGGGAGGCACGACGCGGAAATTTCTGAATGCTTTCTGGCCCCAGCGAAGAAATTCGTAGCGTTCACGGTTCCGGGCGAACTCAATTTCAGCATTGCGGAGGATGGCGAAGGACGTGCCATAAACGTCCACCTGCACCGAATGGTCGATAACCAGGTCAACGGGCACCAGGGGGTTGACGCGAGCCGGGTCTCCGCCGCGTCGTTTCATTTCTGAGCGCATGGCGGCGAGATCGACGATAGACGGGACGCCCGTAAAGTCCTGCAGAATGACGCGCGCCGGTTTGAAGGGCACTTCGTGCGCGCCTGCGTCCGTTCCCCGCCAGGCGGCAAGCGCCGCGACTTGATCTTTCGTAATCAGTTTCCCGTCACAATGGCGAACCAGTGACTCTAACAACACCTTGATCGAAAAAGGCAGCCGGGAGATATTTCCCATTCCCGCCTTTTCAAGAGGGGCTAGCCTCCAAATCGCGCCGCGTCCGCCGGACGTTTTCAAAGTCGACCGTGCGCCAAAAATGTCTTCGTGTGCTTTGCTTTGTGACATCGGCATTACCTGGATAATCGAATTCCCGAAGCTCTGGCCCTAACAGCAATGGCGCGGCCCGCGCCAGCGCAAAAAAAAGACTCCCGCGTCTAAAAAACATCGGAGCTTCCAGAGTTCAAAAATGCCTATCTATTTAAAAATAGCATGAATTCTGCGCTGGCTGGCGCCTCCGATTTGAAGAGGCCGAAAACACCTTCATCTTGTTGGGTTAGGGAATTGGGGCTGATGATGCTTTTGGGGCGCGGAAACATCCGTTGCAGCGGAGGAGCTAAAGAGAAGCTGCGGAGCCGGGGGAGCCAACTCCGCAGCCGGGAGGAATGACTACTCTTGGGCGAACTCTTGAGTGACGTAAACCATGCCGTCGGATCCATAAACGATGCCAACGCCGATGTAATTATATTGGGGGTTGAGAATGTTGCCTCGATGGTTGTTCTCGAATCGAGGCTCATTCATGAATGCTTCTTCCGCTGCAGGCACGGTAAAGTTTTTGGCGATATTCTCGCCCATCGCGCGCCACTGAACTCCCAGCCGGGTGACGCGGTCCACGGGGGTATCGCCGTTAGGATCGACGTGGCTGAAATAGTGGCGGGTTGCCATCTCTTCGGAGTGCTTTAATGCGGCCTCTGCAAGACGTGAATCCCATTTCAACGGATGCGCCTTTCCGCGCGTTTCCGGAGCATTCGCCGGATTGAGACGGTCCGCATCAACCATTTCTACGAGTTGTCTTTGAAGAGGATT
>JBOGJY010000241.1:0-15570 GCA_050745325.1 Terriglobia bacterium | reverse complement strand
GTGTCATTTGCCATCATGATGTCGGGCCAGCCGTCATTGTTCAAGTCTGTCAGAACCACTCCCATGCCCTTCGATTCCGGCTTGCCCACTCCCGAGGAATCACTGACGTCGGTGAACGTGCCGTCGTGATTGTTGTGATAGAGCTTGATGCGCTGGCCCTGATAGTTATCCGGGTGGCAGTAGGCGCGATAACCGGGGCGATGCTGGCCGCAATAAAGATTAGTCGCGGGCGTCCATTTAATGTAATTGCAGACCACCAGGTCGAGATAGCCGTCGCGGTCGTAGTCAAACCACGCGGCGCTGGTGGACCATCCGCCTTCGTCAGCGACGCGGGCTTGCGCGGTCACGTCCGTAAACGTCCCGTTTCCGTTGTTATGATAAAGAATCGCGCGATCGTATCCGGTAACGTAGAGATCCGGATTACCATCGTTGTCGTAATCACCGACAGCGCAACCCTGACCGTAGTGGCCGCTTCCGGCAACGCCCGCCTGTTCGGTGACATCGGTGAACGTGCCGTCGCCGTTATTGCGATAGAGCGCGCAGCGGAGCGGGTGCGGGGGCGTGTAGACCGTGGTCTTCGACGACTGGACAAGAAACAGGTCGTAGAGGCCGTCCTGGTTGTAGTCGATCCAGCCGAGGCCCGTGCCCATGGTCTCAAGATAATATTTCTCAGCCGAAGTTGTGGAATCCTGGAGGAAACTAATGCCGCTTCGACGGGCCACGTCGGTATAGCGGACCGGAATCGCAATGGAGGGGCTTGCCGCATAGAGTCTCGAATTGAGCCCCGGAGCGAGCCTTGATCCAAGGGCGGCGCCACCCGCCAGGCCCGCCATTCGAGAGAAGAAATCGCGGCGGGAAAAATCTTTTTTAGCCCAGTAACCCCTCAATCAAATCGTCTCCTACTGAGGATTACATATTATAGTGACCACCATTATTGTAGCGGCGGCCTCTGGCCGCCGGTCTTTACTATTTAAAACCCGGCGGCCACAGAGGCCGCCGCTACAACCACGCTGGCACCTTGCCGGCACATGCCGCCGAGACGGCGGCGCTACACCTCTGGGGTAAACGGTAGCGAGAGCAAGCAACCCGTGTTATTTTAAGCTATGTTATTAACTTGTGAGGTACTAAACTAGACCCATGTCCAGCGGATGTGGAACTGGAGGCGCAATGAAAAAAGTCCTATCGTGCGCGCTACTGACGATTTTTCTAGCTCTCTGCGCAGGCGCGCTCTTCGGCGCGAGCGGCGGCGCCTCCTCGCTGAAACAAATGAAGAGGCAGCAGAAAATCGAGCGGAAGCAATTGAAGCTGCAACAAAAAATCTGGAAAAAATCGTTCCATGGACAGCACATACCACGGGCCGAGCGATTGCAGGCGCAGCATCAGTTGCAGCGTAATTTGCGAGACCTCCGGGCGCGCCAGAAAGATCAACTTCAGGCGATGAAAGACCAGCAGCGGTTGATGAAATACCGAAGCGCCCACGCGCTGTATTGAGCGTCTCCGCAGGAGCGATAGAAGAGTGTAGCCCACGACGCGGCCTTTTGATAGAATCGATACTCAGGATAGGCTGAGGCGGCTCGCCATGAAGAAATTGAGCCTGATTTTCGTGGTTGCTTTACTTGCTGGGCCCGCTTTGTACGCCCAAAGGGACACACAATCACAACCGCAGCAGGAGCAGCGCCCAACACTTGGCCCTGAGACGGGACCTGAGCGGCCCACGCTGGGTTCTAATCCCTCCCTCGGCGGCCCACTCACCGCAACCACGTTGAACGAGGCGGCGCTACGGCGTGTGAAGACGGTTTATGTGGGCATGATGGACAACAAGCTCAACCTCAAACTGATTGATGATTTCGCCAAAGCAGGGCCTTTCCGCGTGGTGGCTAGCCGGAATGAGGCTGACGCCATCTTGCAGGGCACCTGCTTTGACTCGGCGCATCTTAAAGATGTACATTCGGAGGTTTTTCTGACCGGAAAAAACGGTAAGTCGATTTGGCAGGACGTGATTCATCAGCCTTACCGCCCGCCATCGCTTCCGCAAGCGGTCTCGGAGACGGCAAACCTCATCGTGACGCACTTGCACCAAAGCATCGCTCAGCCGGGCCATTGATGATTAATGCGCGGCGATGGATTGCATTAGGGCGCACGATGGCGCTCCTTTTGCCGGCGCCTAACCTGACGAGTTTCGGTCGCATCCTTTGCGCCGGATGATCCCGCCTGGCGAATTCCAAATCAATAAAAGGAAATAAAGTTTGCTGACCTTTCATAAGATAATCTCTGGCTGCGAAGCGGGCGACGCCACCGCATGGCGGGCGTTCCTGACGGATTACACTCCGGTCATCCATCAACTCACGCGTATCTATCTCCCGACCGCCGCGCGCCCGGAACAACTGTGGAAGGACGCGCTGCTCGCCCTGGCCGGCGATAATTTCAGCGTCCTTCGTGGTTTTGAGCGCCAGTCGGGGCTCGAGTTTCTGCTGGATTTGAGAGCGTTTTATCTCTCGAAGAGCCTGCCCGCTCTCGACCCGGCTGGTGACGCTCAGGATTTTCCCGGGCCTGTGGTCTCAGGCGTGGCCGATCTCCTGAAAGGCGCTCCGCTGGTCCATCAGGAAGTGTTATTTCTGAAGCTCGCCGGTTATTCTGATGCGACGCTGGAAAAGATTTTCAGGCTCACGCCGGCTGTCGCCCAGACGAGTCTCGAGCGGCTGAAAACGGCCTACTCTAGCGTGCTTGGTAAACAAACGGATAAAGGATTGTGTCCCGCCGCATGGCTCAGAATGGGCAATGAAGTCAGGGCCGCAAAGACGGATCGTTGCCCGCCCACGCGCCTTTTCATCCGTATTCAGGACGGGCAAATCGGATGGCAGGAGAAGGACCCGGCCGAGAAGCACTTCACCGAGTGCATGCGCTGCCTGGAATGCTGGACCGCACTGAGGGAACTGGCGTACTGGAGGCTGGCCGTTAAACCGGCCCCGGCTGAGCAGGTGGAGGGTCTTCTTGCTGCGCTGCCGGTGAGTGAAGCGGTTGCAGGCAAGAAACGGAAGTCAATCTTGGCCCGTCTCTTTGGGTGACGATGGGCTTGTAGCGCAGAGTTTTGCGGTTAAAACTCTGCGGCTTTTGGTTGGGACGCTGAAAAACCGCAGAGTTACAAAACAACTCTGCGCTACAAAGCTCCCCACCCGGGGGCGCTTGAAACTGTCTCTTGTCACTCGTCCCTCGTCACTACGTTTGAGATCACCGGCAAGTCCGGCGTGATGACGAACCGCAGTTTCTGGTGAGCCTGACGCAACGCGCCCTCCACAAATTCGGGCGTGAGACCGCGCGCAAAGATGAAGCCCGGATAACTGCAACCCTCGGGGAAAGGGATCAGGCGCGACGAAGCCTTTGCCGTGATGACTACGTCCTCAATGCCGGGTGTCGCGCGCGCCTCTTCCAATCCTTCAATGCCCTGGTAGACGCCGCCTTTTCCGATGGGGATCATCATCACCCCGGCCGCTTGATCTTCGCGGCGGACAGGCTGGACCTCCATTCCCAGCGCCAGCGCAATGGCAAGTTTTTCGAGCGGGATTCCGCCGCCGAGCGCCAACGCCTCGAAGCGCAGCGCCCTCGCGCATAGTCCGCCAATGCTTCGCGCCGCCACTTCAAGCGGCCAGACACCTTTTGAATTCACGCGCAGCTCAGCGTGAAACGGACCGTGAAATAAGCCCAAAGCTTTAATCGCAAGGGATACTGTCTGGGCCACCTGCTTTTGGGTTTCGTCCGGCAGCCGGCTGGGCGTGACGTAGATTGTTTCTTCAAAGTACGGCCCCTCGAGAGGGTCGGGTTTATCAAAAATGGCGAGGAGCGTCATCGCGCCGCGATCCACAAATCCTTCTGCCGCGATCTCCACGCCCTCGATGTAGCCTTCCACCTGAATGTGCCCGGTGGTTTCCTCGCGCATCACCTGCACATCCGGCGAGCGTAGCAGCGCCTGGATGCGCTCGAAATTGCGCACAAATTCTCCGGCGTTATTGGCGCGGATCACGCCCCGGCTGCCTGAGAGTGAAAGCGGTTTCAGCACACACGGGAACTTGGCGCCTGCGATCCGGCGCGGGTCTTCGCCAAGCGTATAACGCGCAAACGGCGGGATGTTTAGACCGCCATCACGCAGACGCTCGCGCGAACGGAACTTATTGCGGCAGAGATCCGCCGCCTCGGGAGGATGGGAGTTGAGGCCGAGCGTCAGGCACGCGCGCGCCGCCGTGGGCACAGTGCGGTCACCCAAGGGAACAATGGCATCGAGGGGACGCGAGCGCGCGTAATCCACAATCTGGAGCGCCGCCGCTTCCGGATTCTCAAAGTGGAGCGGCAAGGCGCCGTCGCTCCAGGGGTCATCCAGCACGTGGCACCGGTCGCTTCCAAAGGCGATTTCCAGGCCCATCGAGGATGCCGCTTCCGCGTAGGCGCGCGTCTGATAGCCCGTGGTCGAGCACAGGATCATCAAGCGTTGAGGGTGTTTGTGGGGCGGCGGCATTGATTGAACGAAGTTGTAGCGCCGGGTTTTACGCCCGGCACATGCCGCCCTAAAGGGCGGCGCACCAGGTAGACGCATTTTCCAAGCGCAGCATTACACAGCCGCGAATTGCGCCTTGCGGTCTTTGTAGAAATTTTGCATCTCAGCGTTGGCGTTCAGAATCTTCAGGGACTCCTCTGACAGCGCCGTGATGCCGTCAAGCGGAATGGCCACGATCATTTCGCCGTCTTCGATCCCCGCGAAGGTCCGGGCGCCCATGCAGCCGAGACTCGCCGCGGTCGCAGATTCCTTGAGCGCGCTCGGAATGACAGCGCACGCTGGACGTCCGAAAATATGCGATTCCTTCCCGGCTCCCTGCCAAGCGGAAGCTCCAGTGGCTTCCGAAATCAGCATGGCCTGAAAAGGCTTGCAGATGATCATGGCCAAGTCGGGCGCAACTTCGCTGAAAGCCTCGAGCGGTCCGTAGACAACTACGCTGTGAGGTTTCTCTACCGACGGAATGTTTCCAACTTCAGCCGCGTCGAAGTACTGAATCTTGCCCATCTGCCCGATCAGTTGCATGGCCTGCTCCATCACCTCTGCAGGAGGCTTAAAGCCTTGCGTGATCGCGCCAATGGGGCAGTTGTAGTGGTCTTCCGCCGTGGCGTAAAAGAGCGACGTTTGGGCGGCCTTCCAGAAAGTACAAGCGGTTGGGACCGCCTGGGCATAGCGCGGAACGCCCGCCGGAGGCTCTTCGAGAAAAGCCAGTCCAATCGGCGGAGTTGCGAGACCCAGGCTGTGTTTCAACATTTTTGCGACCTGCGTGAAGTTCATTTTTATCTCCTGTCGGGGGTAGAAGCGGTGCAAAGCCGAGCGGCTGCTCCACTACCTCTAAATCTGCGGCTCCGTGGCGCTCACTGCGGCCAACTCGTCGCTTGTTGGCTCCGCGCAACAATACCAAGGTTCGGTCAAATACGGAATCGCCGGGCGCAAGGATGGCGCGAGCGCCGGCGCTGCGATGGCGGCGCCTGAAGCCTTCGCAGCCACCGCAAGAAGCCGGTCAAAAATCGTCTGCCGCGATTCGCCCTTCTTGATGCCTTCACGGATTGCATCTTGCACGCTGCGGTAAAGATTTTCAACTCGCGGGTCGGTGTGGCGCCACGGGTAAATCAGGTTCGCTTCGTCAAACGGCTCGACAAGGTTCTTCACCTCGTCAAGCTCCAGCAAACGCGAGCCGGCCGGAATCAGCAAGCGAATACCAAGCTGGACGGAGGCGACGTGATGGACCAAATCCAAGCCCGCAATCGTATCAAGCAGCGCGGCGTAACCTTCCGCCGTGGTCCACGGAGTAAAAGCGACAAAGGTGGGCGAAAGCGCAAGGCCGGCTGCCCGGCAAAGCCCCGCCACGCGGCAAAAGTCCGCAGCGGTGTGGCCTTTTTCGAGCCGCGCCAGAATCGAGCCGTCCACCGACTCAACCGCCGTGGTGACGAACAGGCACCCAGTTTCGCGCAGCGTCTTGAGGCGCTCCGCGTGCTGGAGCAGATGCTCCACTTTGATCGTGGCGTCGTAAGTCAGCGCGGGGAAGCATCGATGAAATTCAGTGACGAGCGAAATGGCGTGGCGGATGCCGTTAAAGAAGTCAGGATCACCGAAAGTAATGTGCTGCGCCCCAGCCTCAACCTGGCGGCGGACGTCCTCCAGCACGACATCTTGCTGAACAATTCGAAAGCGCCCGTTATAAACCGGGACCACCGGACAATGACGGCACAAGTGTTTGCATCCGCGGCTGGCCTCGGTGTAACCCACAACCCGCGAGCCGCCCTCGGGAAGTTCCAGGCGCGCATAGCGATTGAGACCAGGAAGTCCCTGACGGCGAGGCGTCAAGAAATTGAGGCGCGTAAGCGCAATGACCGGACCTTGCTGGGCTTCTTGTGTTGGGCCGCCGCGGGAAGAAAGGCCGCGCACTCGCACGGCGGCTTGCGCCAACTCCTCTTCAAACTCGCCGCCGAGGATCGTCCCGGCTCCAAGTTTGCGTAGGTAGCTGGCATTCAATGGCGCGTACAGTCCGTAAAAGCACAGGTGAGCAGACGGGTTCAGCCGCCGGACGGAGGGCAACGCCTTGATCGCGAGTCGCGTGGCGGTGTGCATGGGCAGGTAGAATGCGATGAAATCCGCCTGCGCCACGGCCCCTTCACGCAACGGCTCGCGCGAAAGGTCCATGCACGTGACCGTCATGCCTGCGCGCTCAAGCCAGGCGGCCGGGGAGGCCAGCCCAAACGGCTGGTGGCCCAGTTCGTAAGTGGAAATGAGAAGTACGTTCAAGTAAGATCCTTAGAGCCAGCCTTCCGGCTCTTCCATGATAGCAAACCGAATCAGCCTTCGCCTCAAACCGGCTAAGAGAATCCCCATCGCCCGTCCGGCGGAGTTTACTCTGAGCGAAGCCGAAGGACGGCCTAAATCTTCTCCCCTCGCCCGAGCGGGGAGAGGAGCTGGGGTGAGGGAGCACTGAACATTTGATATCATCGCGCCGGTTCGATGCAATATACTGTGACCTAAGTCGCACTGGCTGTCTATCGCGTTGCGATGCATAGGAAGAAATATGCTTTGTAAGACCTTCAGCGCTGCGGTTTACGGCATCGACGCCTATCTGGTCGAGGTGGAAGTCGACATCTCCTCCGGTCAGCCAAGTTTCATGACTGTTGGCCTGCCGGACGCCGCGGTGCGCGAGAGCCGCGAGCGCATCAAATCCGCCATCAAGAACTGCGGCTTTGATTTTCCCTTCAACGTTGTCACGGTGAACCTTGCGCCCGCCGATGTGAAAAAGGAAGGCTCAGGATTTGACCTCGCCATCGCCCTCGGCATTCTCGGGACCACTGGCGTACTGCTGAAGGCTGACCTGAAAGGCTACCTGTTTCTCGGGGAATTATCTCTCGACGGCGGCCTGCGGCCCATCAAAGGCGCCCTTTCGATCGCGGCCATGGCGCGGCAAAAAGGGATCCGCAAGCTGGTGCTGCCGGCCGAGAACGCGCGGGAGGCGGCCGTGGTGCAGGATACCGCCGTTTACGGCCTCCATTCGCTCACCGAAGTTTTGGATTTCATTAACGAGACGCGCGAGTTCACTCCGGCGCGGGTGAGCGTGAGCGAGATGCTCGCGCAGTCGAGTCAGTATGCGGTGGACTTCCATGACGTCAAGGGCCAGCTTACGGCGAAGCGCGCCATTGAAGTGGCGACGGCGGGCGGCCACAACATCCTGATGATTGGCCCGCCGGGAGCGGGAAAAACGATGCTGGCCAAGCGCATCCCCACCATTCTCCCGCCGCTCACGTTTGATGAGGCCATTCAGACGACCAAGATTCACAGCGTGGCGGGCGTGCTCGATAACGACGGCGGCTTGGTCGGCGTCAGGCCGTTCCGCTCCCCCCATCACACGATTTCTGACGCCGGGCTGATCGGCGGCGGCGCGGTACCCCGCCCCGGCGAGGTCAGCCTGGCTCATAACGGACTTCTGTTTCTCGACGAGCTGCCGGAGTTCCAGCGCAACGTGCTCGAAGTTCTGCGCCAGCCTCTCGAAGACGGAAACGTCACTATTTCGCGCGCCTCGATGTCGCTCACCTTTCCCGCGCGTTTCATGCTGGCCGCCGCGATGAACCCGTGCCCGTGCGGTTTCTTCAACGATCCATCGCGCGAGTGTGCTTGCACGCCTCCCATGATTCAGCGATACGTTTCAAAGATTTCCGGGCCTCTTCTCGACCGGATTGACATCCACATCGATATGCCCGCGGTCAAATACCGTGAGCTTCGCGACGATTCGGGCGGCGATAGCTCAGAAACAATCCGCGAACGGGTGATCAAAGCCCGCGAGCGCCAGCTTGAGCGTTATCAGGGCGAAAAGATCTACTGCAACGCGCAGATGAGCTCCCGCCAGATCCGGAAATATTGCGACATCCCGCCGGACTGTGAGCGGCTACTCGAAACCGCCGTCAATCGCCTCGGGCTTAGCGCGCGCGCACACGACCGCATTCTGAAAGTCGCACGCACGCTTGCCGATCTTGACAGCGCCGCGTCCATTGGCGCCGCGCACATCTCCGAAGCCATCCAGTACCGCTCGCTCGACCGCAATTATTGGGCGTAATATGGTTCGTCGCGACAAACGGTTCAGCACATGAGACCGGGAAATAATGAGAAATGTACAAACCCCACCGCCGCCCTGTTCCCCGCTCGTCGCGACCAATCCGACCCATCTCAGATGCAATTTGGGAAATGAAATTCATTATACGAACCCGTTTTTAAACTAACTGCTAGAGGATAAAGAGGCTGTTGAGTTGGTCCCGCTTGACACGGTAAAGGTCAACGGTTCGGGCCCGTCTTGCCATATCGGAACGGAAAATCACTTCGCAGGCGGGGGTGGCGAGTGTTCAAGCTTGGCCACAAGCGTCCGCATGAAGGAGTCTTCGGGATAAATCTGAAGTTCCTGTTTCATGATCTCAAGCGCGCTGCCGTACTCGTGGAGTTGGATATACACCACTGCGAGATCCTTATACAACCGGGTGGCATAAGGATTGAGCTCGATGCCCCGCTTTAGAATGGAACCTGCTTCCGCCGCCTTTCCCAGGCGCACAAGCACGGAGGCATAAGCTTCGAAATCAGAAGAGGCGGTCGATCCCATCGCGACGGCCCCGCTAAGCTCCCGTTCGGCATCGAGAAGCCCTGCAGGGGTTCCACTTACCGCCGCCTGGCTTCCAAGAGCCGATAAAATGAATGGGTTGTGCGGTTGCGTTTTGGACAATTGACCCAACAGCTTTTCGTAGCGCGGTTTGTATTCCGGGTGGGTTTGCGAGAGGCCGCTATAAGCCTGCAAAAGCGTCATGCGGCTCAGCGGGACGCCATCCTTCCCGGGAATCGCGTCAACGTGGACAACGTCAGGCAGCGCCGGCGTCGTCATGTGAAAGGCCGCTTCCGGAAACGGCTCACCCGGAAACGCGATGATGCGATGGTTGGTGAGCGACGAGTGGGAAATCGAGTGCAGGTTCTGCCGCGGCATATGGCAGCCCACGCAATCATCCGGCGGAGACTGGGCGCGGCGCATAGCAAGCGGCGCTTTACAGCTTTGCTCGGTATGGCAAAGCAGACACTTCTTGCGAAAGTATGCTGGGGCCTCGGCAGCGGGTGGCTCAAAATGAGGGTTGTGGCACGTGAGGCAGCTCAGGCGTCCGCCGCTCGCGCGGTAACACTTGCTGAGCGTCATCTGCGCATACTGTTGGAGCAAGGGATCACGGGGGGGCGACGATCGAGTGAAGGGGACGGCAAGGATCGCCACGGTATTGTTAAGCGGCTCGCTGGGGCGGAAATCCGCATACGTTTTGCCAGGCTGGAGAACGCGCGCGTCCCCGGCCTGGTGGCACACCATGCAGACGTTATTGGCCAGCCATCCGGGGAGATTTCCAGGATTCACAATGGAGCGGTCCACCGGCCCCTGCAAGGGCGCGCCCTTAGTTCGCTCTTCCACGTGAAGCTCGCCAGGCCCGTGGCAGTTCTCGCAGCCAACCGCCAGTTGCTCAAAGGGCGGGTTCTTGTACAGGTTCGTATGTTCCGTGATGGGCCGGGGACGCCCGCTGTGGCAGACGAGGCAATCCGACTGGGCGGGGCGGAGGAAGCCATAGTCCACAGCCTGATAGCCCGGCGAGAGCTCCCAGGAGTGCGATTGCGTGTAATAGGAGAGCGGAGCTTCAAACAGGCGGCTCCCTTCCTGAACAAGGTAACCCACACCGTTCTGCCCGGCGCCAATCACATAGGCGATGGGGTGCGTATCGCTAAAGGTTTCGCTGCCATCCGGCGCCAATTCGTATTCGCTCTGATAAAGACTCCTCCCCTTACGGAAGATTTCAAAATACCGGTTGAGTTTTTCAGAGTGGATGATGACCGGCTTCGAAGGCAGATTAGAGAGATCACCCGGCAGGGTCATCGACCTGCCCATCAACGTCTGCGCGTATTCCTGATAGATGTCCGCGTGGCAGGTGGCGCACGCCTTGGACCCTACATAGTGCACGCCCGGGCCCGTATTGAGGTAATTGGGACGAACGCTGGCGCCCTGCTTCGGATGAGGCGCTCCTGTCTTTATCGCGCTGCGTCCCCAAGCGCAGCCGGCGCCGGCTGCGATGATCGTCATCGCCGATACAACTCCGCTAAACCACCTTATTCTCATTGAGCAGATCAACCTCTTACAGGCATTGTACGGCCGCCGTTGGGGCGCACTGAAAAATCCGGGCTAGGCAGTCGCCTGAAATGAAGGCACAACAAAACAGTAAGCTGAGTAGCGGATCTCGCTCCAAGCTTGCTTTTGCGGCGGAGCCCCAGGGAACAGCGGAATGTTGAGCGGAGTGAAGTGAATTCTCACCCGGATCGCAGATAGTCCTTGGGTAAGATTGCGCGAAACTAGAAATTCATCGTCACGGAAGCGCCGGTTGGATGTCTCGATCACATGCTCCGTTGCTCCCAATTCGGCTTTCGGATTGGAGTAAATACACGTATTTGACCCGGCGAGATACCAGGCGCCCGCAAGCTTCCACTGTGCGGGGTCCCCACCGTGCGAATTCCCACCCGCATCAGCCACGAATACTTCGGCCCGTTGGTTGGGGAAAGAGTAGTCCAGCGTCCGGCGCAGCATGACGCCAAGATTGTTGGGCGTTACGCGCAGCGTGAATTCGGACGCGCCCGCTGTGTAGCGGCCCACATCCGTATGAGCCGGATAAATTTCTTTTCCGTCAAAATGATCGACTCCCCACTCATAACGCGACGTTATTTTAATGGGCTCGCTGGCGTCCGGGGAGTCATACTGATGAGCCTGCTCGCTCGCGAGGTCGCCTACACTTAACTCGTCGGTCTGGATAAGGGAAGGACTGGGTAATCCATACCAATAGGTCACGGTTTCGTAATGTTCGGAAGAATTGTCCGTTCCTCCATGTTCTAACTGAATGCGAGCGTTCTTGCCGAAAGGCATAAGGTCCGCCAGAAGGAACCTGTACTCCGACTCAACCAAATCTTCTTCGTTTTTCGCCTCTTTGGGACTCCGCGCGCCGGCAGGATGCCCCGCGAAAGGCAAGGTCATCGTTTCCCCTCCCCAATAGTCGCCTCCGCCTCCCCACTCCTCCGTTCCTGTCCCTTGGGCCTGAGGAGTCTTGCTGTCATCAAAGAAAAAGCGGGGATCTCCCTCCAAAGTCGTCAGATTTGCGCGGTGCGAGAAGATCAGGGAAGTTCCAACCAGGTGCCCGGACCAATCTCCTCCGCCCTCAACTTGGCGAGTGTCCAAAAGGTTGAGGTCCTTGCCCAATACCGGATTCGGATGGTCGCGATACGTAGCGTGGAAATACGCGGCATGATTGACCGGGTCTTTGAATGGAGCGTACCGGACGCTCCAACGCACTCCTGTAACCGTCGAGCCGCTGTCGTTTAAGAGTTCAAAGCGAGCCTTGCGGAAGAAGGGCATGGGGAAATAGCAGGCCAAATAAACACGCTGGGTATCGAAACGAATGTTCACCGGAAACGCTTTTACGAGATATTCGCGGTCGTCGCGGTTGTAGAGAGTTCCGGCCCCAAAGAAGAGCGCAACTGGCGCATCGATCGATGGATCATGCCTTCCGTCCCAGGTGACGCGCAGTCTCGAGCGGCCGAACTGAATCGAACTCTCACGAGGAACAGAAAACTCCAGAGCGCGAAGCATGGATGGCGCTTTTTGTATTTCGGCAAAAAGAACAGATCCCGTGGCCGGAAGGACGAGTTCTCCCGACTTCTGCTCGATGCCAATTTGTTTCCCTTCCGCGCTTCCTGGTTTCGCCACGAGGTCAGAGCCCGACCTGGCGATCAGGTCGAGTACATCTTTGCCCGGCGTTGCGTCCGTGTTCCAGGAACGAATGGGTTGCGACAGCGGCGCCCCGCCTACGTATTGATGATAGATGTAGTACCCCGTGCCGTAATGCGTGCGCTCATAGGCCATGCGGAAGGAACGCTCAAAAGGAATCGGCGCCCAAGTTAAGTCGGCGCCTTTTGTCTTGGACCAGGTCAACGCCAGGGGGTCCGGAAAAAGGCGTTCTGGCAGAAAGGTTGAGCTGTCGATGGGGTGAGTGGGGTCGGGCGTGCTGCTTTCCTCCACAATATGGTCAACTCCGTCAACCTCGTAGTGCCAGGGGCTTCCGTGCCAGTGGTTATAACGGGCGAAATAGAGTATTCCAGCGCCTTCAAGATCGAGGGTCACGTTGAAGGTATCGCAGATCTGGTATAAGAAGTGGCTTCCGTCGGCGCCTTCGTTACCGCCGTTGCGATCGTAAGTGCTGCGCATATAAGCTCGCGCGCCGATACGCTGGTAGGCCCACCGGTCCCACATGCGATACGCATCGAGGCCCACCGGGATTACGGGCGGCTGGTTGGATACAATGCGTTCATCGGTATAAAAAGACGCGAGAGCGTAAATTGGCCTCTTGACCGCCTTAATCATGGCGCCGGCGGCCGCGGAGCGTAGAAGAAACTGTCGCCGGTCCACGAATCCTCCAATCCCTCAGGGTTCCTTCGTTACTTCCCTGCTTTCGCTATTTATATGCCACTTCTTCATCCAATTCTATGCCCAGACAGGTCTCTCAGAAACCGGGATATAGCCTTGCTCGATCAAATGGCCGGTTCGCGCCGGAGGCCTCAACGGGCGACTGTCGTTGGAGTAGCACATTTGCCAAAGCAGGAACCCGTCAAGGACGAATTGCTATTTCCTTTGGGTTAGTTTGAATTTCTTCGGATCGCCGGTCTGTGAACGCGGCGGCGTAGCGCCCCATCCCGGCGGCTTGTCCGGGCGGCCCGGCTTGCCGGCAAGATACCGGGGCGCCAGCGCAGCCCTCCACATGTCTTTTGCCGCCCTGTAGAGCCTGCCTCAGTCTCGCCCGAGTTCATGCCCGATGGCCGAAAAACGGCTTACCAAACCGGAAACCAACCGGAGCGGAACTCAACCCAAGCCGCAATCTCCTTTATTTTGTGCAATATGCCTCATTGTACCGGATCAATCCGGCTATCCCCTTCATATTCAGTCGATTGCAGTAATTTTACAAACATTAGAGTCCGGTTGGTTCCGGTTGGTTCCGGTTTCGACCCTTTGTTTTCAATGACTTGAAAAAAGTAAAACAATCCTTTTTAGTTTTCAACTCTCTTTGCCCCCCATTTCTGCCTCCCATTCCCCTGTTTTTGATCCCGCGGCCGGCGCACTTTGCGGGTCTCTCGTCGTGAGACGAGGGACGAGAGTCAAGGGACAAGGGTCGAGAAGCGAGTCCGGGACCCTTGCTTTTTCCCTTATCCCTTGACTCTTGCCCCCGTCTTTTTATTCTACCCCCCGGCTCTGATCCTTTGGAGACGAATGAGACAAATGAGACGGTTTAATTTGAAAGGAAGGATTAGAAGGTTCTAAGATGTAGCGCAGAGTTTTGCGGTTAAAACTCTGCGGTTTTCGTGGGTGGCGCACACATTGCCGCTGTTGCGATGTGTGCGATTAGGGCGAGCGAGTTGAATCGCACACATGGCTGACTACGCCATGTATGCGCTACCCCGCTGTAGCGGCGGCCGAAGCCAGAATGGGGCCGCCGCTACAGCAGCCGGGCCTGCCGGTTACTCGCACTTCACGATGGATGCGCTATCAAACTCGTGACCGGCGGGACTGTTCGGGCCGGACTCTCCCGCGAATGGCCAGTTCACATTCAGCCAGAGTTCCTGTTCGCGGACCTTGGGCGGGACCTTATCCACGCGCAAGTTTTCGAGCCAGTGCGCTCCGGTCTTTCCGGCCACGACAATATCCTGGTCTCCATCGCCATCGATATCCGCCACCATGATCTGCGTGCCAATCCCCGCCGTGCCGTTAAAGCTGATGGGGAAGCGGGTGAACGTGGCGGTGCGGCGGTCGAGCTTGTAGTAAAAGATGCAAAGCGGATAATACAAGCCGGGATCGGGATCGCCGCGATAGCGCTTGCCGGTAATCAATTCCAATTCGCCATCGCCGTCGATATCCGCCAGCTTCAGCGCGTGCGCTTCGGAAAAGGAGTCGTCAATCAGGTGGCGCTCCCAGGTGCGCTTTCCGCCGCTCACCTTCTGCTCAAGCCAGTAGAGGCCAAAACTGTGGCCGTGGCCGTAGATGATGTCCATTTTGCCGTCGCCGTTCACGTCATGGCCTATGATGGGAAAACCCGCTTCGCCAAGCTCCCAATCGGGATGCCAGTTCCACTTGTCGTGATCGGCGTCCACGTTTTCGAGCCAGCCGTGAACGGTGAGGATATCCGCCTTGCCGTTGCCGGTGAGATCGGCAACTCCAACGCCGTGGCCATCCGCCGTCTTTCCGCCGATGTAGTGCACAACCGGCTCGCGCCCGGCGAAGTTGATCCAGATCAGGTTTGCCGGCTGGTAATGGCCAAAGATGATGTCGGGCACGCCATCGCCGTTGATGTCCCCCGCCGCCATGCCTTCGGTGGCTTTCGAGTGGCAGATAAAATGCGGCTTCCAATAGGCGGTAGGGTCTTTGGAGTTTTCGTACCAGTAGACACCGTCCGTTTGCCAGGCTGCCGTGACCAGGTCGGGCGTACCGTCGTGGTTGACGTCAACGATGTACTGAGCGCAATCGGCTACAAACTCGATTTTGCTCTCGCCCGCAATGCGGAACGGGTGGACGGTAATGTCCCGGAACTGATGCCGCTTCCACACGGGGCTAAGCGGTCCGGGGTTCTCGTACCAGTAAGCGCCGCTGACGATGTCCAACCGGCCATCGCCGTTCACGTCCATGACGGAAACCGCCTCGGCGTGGTCAGTGCCGATGCGATGGGACAAAAAGATGTCAGCGCCACGGGACACCGGAGTGACGGCCTCGCTTGCTTGCGGCGGCACGGGAGTGGAATGCGCGCTGGCGGCGGCGAGCGCGGGCACGGCGGCTGCGCCCATACTCATGCTCAAGAATTTGCGGCGGTGCATAAGGCCTCCTGAAATCGAGTTCGAAATCTATTGCTGTTTTTGCTCTGTAGCGGCGGCCTCTGGCCGCCGGTTTTTAATAGTAAAGACGGGCGGCCAGAGGC
>JBOGJY010000240.1:0-8173 GCA_050745325.1 Terriglobia bacterium | reverse complement strand
CACGGTTAAAACCGTGCCCCCCTGACACTCAAACCGAATTTCGTGAATAATCTAGGTTGGCGTCTTTGCGAGAGACCGTTGTTTTTTAGAGCGTTTGCGCTGCGGGGCGCTATTCCTCCGCGGCGCCGCGGTCTTCGCAACGCTTCAACCGGAACGCCGCCGTCTTCCGCCTTCGCAGGAATTTGCCCATCCGGTCACGCCAGGTTTCAGGCCATTCCTTGTTTTCGAGCGCACCGGCCACACGGCTGGCGGAAATCTCGCTTAAATCCTCCCACTTCCCGATCGATCGCACGAACGCTTCAAGCTCGTCCCGCGCCGGTTCGCCTTTGGAAGGCAGCGCGACCTGCTCGCGTTCGGAAATCGACAGCCGGAGGCCGTTTCCCGCGAGGACGCGCACCCCGCGCCCATAAGCGAAGTGGAGGATGTCATCCCGTAACACCTCGAGCCTCGCGTCCAGATGATCGGCCTGCGACTTGGCTTCCGCAAACTCGTTCACCAGTCTCACGCCTACATCTTCCGCCATCTTGTCCGGCGGCATAGCGCCAACTGCCATCACGTGCGCCCAAAGCGGACACTGACTGCGATACTCACACCAGTCGCAAAGCTGGCTTTTTACGGGGGGGAAATCGGACGTTGACTCGATCCGGTCGATAAGTTCGATGGTTTTCTGCCGTAACTCTATAAGTTGCTCCGGCGTGCGCCGTGATACCAGCGTGGAATCGAGGCCGACGTAATGCCACACCAAGTCCACGGATTCGATATCGCGCCAGCGCGTCTGGAGACCATACTGGTACAGTGGCAACTGCCGGTCGTGGTCGATGCGGACCTGGTCGGGCAAGCTGCCGCTGGTCTTATAGTCGTGGATTTCATACGTGCCGTCCGCGCGCCGAGCCAGCCGGTCAATATAGCCCTGGAATTTGTATTGGCCCGCCTCATCCAACTGGAAAACCAGATGCATTTCGGTGCTCAAGGTAAGGCTTTGGTTGAAGGGCTGGTGGCGGTGATAGTAGTTGCGGATGCAGGCGGCGCCGTAGTCACAATAATTCTCCTCGGCCAGCCCCTCCCGCACCATCATGACGCCGGAGTGCCAGTTTCTGCGCCATTGCTGGTGATAAAAAGCGAGCAGGTCTTCTAGCGAATTGAGCTTCTGGTATTTGAGGTCGTCGTAAAGCTTTTGCAGCGCCTCGTGAACGAGCGAACCCGTAAAAGCCTCCACCCCCTTTTCCGCTGGCTTCGGAATCTTATCGATGTAACGGAACTTGAACTTCAGCGGGCACTGCTCGAAGGTCGAGAGCTGGGAATGCGAATATACCGGCACGGGAGATTCCTCCTGATCCTGGAGTTCAGCGTATATGAATGTGCTGGAAATCCCAACCCTCAGTCAAAATGCCGCCGTTTGGAACCGGCCTTGAGGATCAAGAGTCTCACCGCGAGGTGCACAGGCGCGTCCCGCTTCCGGGAACAGCCTCTTTAATTAGCCTACACCAGTAGCCTAATAATGTCAAGCAGCTTATCGCGCGGGCCAGAAGCCGGGGGTGCAGCGCGGCTTGGCCAAGGCGTTTAGTGGGATGCTGAAAGGGCCTTTTACGCTGTCAGCCTGAGCCGATTCGCTCCGCTCAGAACCGCGTTTGGCTCCTTAAGTAAAGAGACGTCAGCCAGGGCAGATGCCGGGTGCATTTGCCACGTAACTGCGCTTCGGCCTATAATCCCACTTAGATTTTTAGTTCTGCTGGAGCTTACTAATGATCAGGTTTTTTGGGCCAAACCGCAAGAAGTGGGTTAAGTGGTTCTTAATTGCTGCCTTGGCAATCCTATCACTTGGAATGGTTTTGACGCTCGCGCCTCTCCCCAGCGGCGACGAACAGAACGTCACCCAGGCGAACGTCCTCGCAATTGTCAATGGAGCGCAGATTACGGTTCAAACCCTTCAGCAGATGGTGAACAATCAATTAAAATCTTCGGAATCCGATCCAGATACCGTGGCGCGCGTGGCGAACACCACTCTAAACCAGATGGTGATGCAGCAAGCCATGCTGGCGGAGGCGCAGAAGATGAAGCTCGCAGTCTCAGACCAGGAACTGTTGAGCGCGCTGCGGCAGAACCCGTTGTTCTATCAGAACGGCCAGTTTGTGGACATGCAGACCTATCAAGACCGGGTGCAGCAGTTTACCGGGATGAGCGTGCCCCAGTTTGAAGCTCAAATGCGGCAGAGCATCCTGCTGCAAAAACTTCGTGACACCGTCACCGACGAAGTTCAGGTGACGCCGGCGGAAGTTCACCAGGATTTCCGCGAGCGCAACGAGAAAACGCGCATCAGCTATGTGGTGTTTGAACCCACCCAGTTTTTTGGCGCGGTCAAAGTGACGCCGCAGGCTTTGAATACTTATTTCCTGGCCAACCACGTGAAATACAAGATGCCCGAACAGCGCCAGGTGAAATACATCCTGATCCCTGCCGACGCGGTGAAATCACAAGCCGAGCCCACGGGCGCGCAAATGCAGACTTATTATACGGAGCACATCACGGATTATCAGGTGGCGGACCAGGTGAAGGTGGCGCATATTCTGTTTAAAACAACGGGTGAGGCTCCCCCGCAGGAGCAGCAAACACTTCAACTCGCGCAAAAAACGCTGGCCCAGGTTAAGGCGGGAGGCAATTTTGCGGACCTGGCCAAGAAATATTCGCAAGATACCGGAAGCGCGCAGAACGGCGGCGAGCTCGGCTGGATCAAGCGCGGCCAGACGGTGAAGGCCTTTGAGAACGCCGCATTCTCCATGAAACCCGGGGAGATCAGCAATCTGGTGAAAACGGAATACGGCTATCACATTATCAAGGTGGAGGACAAACAGACGGCGCACCTCCAGCCTTTCGCTGAAGTCAAGGCCTCCATTCAGACTACGCTCGAAAAGCAGATGCTCCAACAGGCGGAAAACGATCTGGCCAGTAAGATCGAGGATCAAGTCAAAGCCAATCCGCAGGATTTCGAAGCGGTGGCCAAGCAGAATGGACTGCAATCGGGCGAAACGCCGCTCTTCGCTTACAATCAGCCTGTTCCCGACCTTGGAAACAACGACGCGTTTGAAAATCTCTCATTCCAACTTGAGCCGAACGTTCCCGGAGAGCCGATCCAAGTGCCGAAAGGTATTGCGATTATTATGGTGTCAAAAATCGCGCCGGAGCATTTGCCCGTCTTGAGCGAGGTCGAGCCGAAAGTGGAGCAGGACTATCGCGCGCAACAAGCCAAGCTTCTGAGTACGGAAAAAGCCAGGCAATTCGCGGAGCAAGCGAGCAGCGGCAGCTTCTCCAAACTCGCCCACGCGGCAGGCTACAAGGTGCAACAGAGCCAGGACGTCACCCAGCAAGACCAGGTGCAGGATGGGATACCCGCTTCCTCCTTAAGTTCAGCCTTCACCATGAAGCCGGGCCAGACCAGCAGCGCAATTTCAATCGGGTCAACTTACATCGTGTTTCAAGTTGTTTCCCACACCCCCGCCAACGAAGCCGATTTCGCCTCCCAGCAGACAACGCTCGCCGATCAACTGTTGCAGCAAAAACGCGACCTGGCGTTCCAGATTTACCAGGACAGCTTGAAGCAACGCATGGTTCACTCGGGCAAGTTGAAGTTCAACCCTTCGGCCATGAAGACGTTCATCTCAGGCTACCAAACCTCATAAAAAACCCCACGGTTGGCGGAACACCAACCGTGGCTGCCACTCGGCGCTGTTTGTGTTGTGGCGCAGAGTTTTGCTGTTAGGACTCTGCGGCTTTTTTGACTGAACCGCTAAAATACCGCAGAGTTTCAAAAGCAAGCTTCCTCATAACAAAGCGCTTGTCGGCGCAAAAAAAAGGGCCCGGATTGCGCCGGGCCCGTTGGAGGAGACATTACAATGAAGAGATCATGCGACACGCAGGTTATTCGTCACCGAGAATACGCCCGAAACCATGTTCGCCCTTAACGCGGCGATGTTGCGGTCCGTTGCGTTATCCACCACACCCTCAAGCGTGACGTGTCCGCTATCAACAATGATGTGGATGCCAGGAATTGCACCCATCCCGTAACGGCTCAGCGACGCTTCAGAGTAGATCGTCCGGTACTCCGCGATCCGGATGCCGTTATCCATCGGCGAAAGCGGGAGCACGTGGATGTTGTTCACGACGCTCGTAACACCCTCCAGCCGTTTCACCGAATTTTCCGCATCGGACTTTGTGACCGGGTCGATCACCTGACCGCTCAAAATCACTTGATTCCCTTTCACTTGGTACTCAAGGTTGTCAAACACCCCGTACCAGGGAAGCGTCACAAGGTCGTGGCGCACCTGCTTGGTTAGCCATGCCTCGTAGTTCGCGCTGTCGTTCGGCGGACCCGACTTCGGGTACGCGTTCGAGGCCCCTACCGCAAACGTTACAGCGGTCAGGGCGATCAGGATTAGCAAAGTTTTCAATCCGCTCATTCGAGTCAGCATTGGCTTTTCTCCTTTCCGTTTTCACCCTACCCATTCACTCGATTAGATGCTCGATGATGGAAGCTCGTTGCCGGCTCCGGGCCTCTCGCAAGCGCCTTGCGTGAGATTTTACCACCCCTTTACAACGCTGCTTTTCAATCCTCTCGAGGCCTGTAACCTCAAACTTCGACGTTTCGTTAACCGAAGTGCTCGCACCTCGTTGACGATGGGTTTCCAGCGCGGTCAGAAAAACTCGAGCGAGGTTCCGCCTCAGACCGGCGAATCGGCGCCCTTCACCTGTCACGCTATGCGCGCCACCGCGAAGTGGTGGAACCGCCATACCCTCACGGCTACGCGCGCTTTTGCGGTCTGGAAATGACTGTGGCATAATCAGCATGAGTAAAGGCTTCGGTTAGGAAGAAGGAACCATGCGAGGATTTGCAGCCAAGGTAGGGGTCACGCTGACCCTCATTTTAATCTCTGCAGGATGGATGGCGGGATCCGAGTCAGCGCGCCCAGTCAGGCAACAAGTCCGGCAACCGGCCCAGCAACCGGCGCGGCCCCTAAGCGCCAAATCTCAGCCGACAACACAACCTGGGGAACCTGCTCCTGACCGCGCGGGATCGTATTACCACTACATGCTGGCGCGTCGTTATGAAGAGCTTGCGGGCATTTACAACCGGAGCGAGGATATTGACCATGCTGTCGGCGAGTTTAAACAGGCCATCGCTGACGATCCAAGCTCCCTTTATCTTCACGCCGAGCTGGGGGACCTTTACTGGCGCGCCGGGAGGCTCAGCGACGCCGTGGGTGAGGCCCAATACGTTCTGAAACAGAGCCCGGACGACCTCGATGCTCATCAGTTGCTCGGGAATATCTACCTGCATAACCTCGGTGAAAACCAAGGCCAGCCTCAGCAAAAAGTGGGCTTGGAGAAAGCGATCCGCGAATACGAAGCCATTACGCGCCTCGCGCCGGGCGATACGCACTCCGCGGTGCTGCTGGGCCGGCTATACTGGCTGAACAATCAGCCGGACAAGGCCGAGGCTACGTTTAAGAAAGTTGTCGGCTCACATCCCGATTCGGCTTCCGCCCTGGACTATCTTGGCAAGCTATTGATCGACCAGGAACAATACAAACAAGCGATCGGAGTCTTTGAGAGAATACCCGATAATCAGCGAGGTCCCGCGACCCTGGCCATGATGGGCCTGGCCTACACGAAGGCCGGCGAAACCGATCATGCGCTTAAATCCTATAAGGAAGCGGTAGACATTGACCCTGAGAATGCGGACGTGCGGCGGCAGTATGCAGACACACTTCTTCAGGCCAATCAGTTCCAGCAGGCCCGCGCGCAGCTTCAGCAGGTGGTCAAGAGTAACCCGCAGGATGGCATGGCTTATCTGCGCCTCGCGCAGCTTGACCAGGCCCAGGGCCATTTTCCTGACGCCGAAAAGGAGCTGGCGCAAGCCAGGAACCTCCTTCCAAACGACCCGGAAGTGGCTTATCAGGAAGCGTTGGTGCAGGACGCAATGGGAAATGATAGCAAGGCCATCCAGCTACTTGAGGCTTTGCTGAGCGGCACACAAAGCGCAAACGGCAAGTATTCGGAGGGCGAAGCCGCCAATCGCGCCATTTTCCTTTCCCGCCTCGGGACCATCTATCGCAACCAGCGGCAATATGACCAGGCGATCTCTGTATTCAAGCAGATTGCGGCTCTCGGCGGCGATCAAGGCCCCAGGGGCGAAGGGTTGATTATCGAGACGCTTCAGACGGAAGGGCAAAAACAGAAAGCCCTGGATGAAGTCCGCCAAGCCCTTCAGAAATATCCCAAAAACCGGCCGCTGACGATGGCTCAGGCTTCGCTGCTCGGCGAATCGGGGCATGTGGATGAAGCGGTTCAGGAGTTGCGTTCACTCGAAAAGGGCGGCGCCGACCCTGCGGTGGAACTCCGGGTGGCTGAGGTTTACAACGAGGCCAAGCGCTACCGGGAAGCGGAAGACGCGGCCAAACAGGTGCTCGATCAAGCCAGCTTGAAGCCTGGGGATCATGAGTACGCCGAATTTGTTCTCGGCGCGGTGTACGAGCGCCAGAAAAAATACGGCCCGGCGGAAGAGCAGTTTAAGAAGGTTTTGGTCTCGGACCCGACTAACGCCGAGGCTTACAATTATCTTGGCTATATGCTGGCCGACCGCGGCATTCAGCTCGATCAATCCGTTGAATACATCAAAAAAGCCCTGCAAATTGACCCAAACAACGGAGCATTCCTGGATAGCCTGGGCTGGGCTTATTATAAAATGGCCCGCTACGACCTGGCGCTGGCGCCTCTCGAAAAAGCGGCTAAAATGCTGAACACGGACCCCACCGTGCTCGCCCACCTGGGTCATGTTTATTTAAAGCTGGGCAAGGAACGGGAAGCGGCGGAGGAGTGGCGGCTGGCGCTCAAAGAGTGGCAGGGTTCTACGGATACCGACTTCGACGCGACGCAGGCCGCGAAGCTGCAAAAGAGCCTTTCTCAAGTCGAGCATCACCTGGCGAAGAACGATTCGAAAGACTGAGAACGTGTGAATAATTTGATTAACAAGCAAAAAGCGTCACGCAAAGGCTCGCAGAGTAGACCAAGGAGTTGTTCTTGGCGTTCCTTTGCGACTTGGCGTCTTTGCGAAAGGTTTTGCATTTTTTCAGACGTTCTGACTCACTTCCGCCCTTGACCCGATCCATTCGTCTGCGCGCTTTTGCCAAAATCAATACGGGATTGAAAGTCCTCGGCAAGCGCGCCGACGGCTTCCATGAAATCCGCACCGTTTATCAGACGGTCGATCTCCACGACCGCCTGGATATTTCTCTTTCCCCGAGACCGCTCATCGCAATGAGCTGCAACGATCCGTCTCTCCCGTGCGACCGCCGCAATCTCGTTTACCGCGCCTGCGAGCTTTGGAAGGAAGAAACGAAATTCAAAGGCGGTTTTCGCATAAGCCTTACAAAATCGATTCCTTCGGGCGGCGGGCTGGGGGGAGGCAGCAGTGATGCGGCAGTGGCGATTCTTGGCCTGGAGCGGCTCACCGGGGACCGCCTGGAATGGGCCGCCCGCTTCAAGCTCGCGTCGACGCTAGGGTCGGACGTGCCCCTGTTCTTGCTCGGCGGCAGGGTGCTCGGCTGCGGCCGCGGGGAAGAAGTCTATCCGCTGACTGACCTTCCCGGAAGGCATTGCTTAGTGGTTCATCCCGGTTTTGCGATCTCAACCCCCGAAGCCTACCGGGAAGTTGGGCGCGAAGCCGCGCCGCCCTTTAGGGCGGCAGGCGCCGGGCTGAAACCCGGCGCTACACCCAGTTCCGGCCCGAAACTGAGGTACTACCGGAAGTTGACATCTCTTGCAAAAAACCGTAGAGTTAGTGGGTTCGGTGTGTGGTCACAATTCCCCTTGGAGAACTGGGGACCGGCCGAAAACGACTTCGAGAAGTTCGTTTTCGCAAAGTGGCCAGAACTGGGAAGAATCAAAGACCAGTTCATCCGGGCCGGAGCCGAAACTGCTTCCCTAACGGGGAGTGGTTCAGCCATTTACGCCATTTTCGTTTCCGCCCGACAATTAAACCAGGCTTTGAGGCTCGTCGAGCCGGGGTGGGGTGTTTTCCGCACCCACACCCAAAATCGCACCGAATATCACCGGCGCTTGTTTGTTACTTAGATTACAGTCCCTCGCCCCGCAGGGGAGAGGGTGGCGAGTGGAGCGAGCC
>JBOGJY010000239.1:0-5531 GCA_050745325.1 Terriglobia bacterium | reverse complement strand
CTATGTACCGGACGCGCATTTGGCCGGGGAATTGAGAAAGACCCGTGGGCCGCTGAAGTGCCGGGGCGATTCGCCCGGACATGTTCGCATGCGGGCGCGATTGCGCAGCCCCGCGGGTCAGTTGCGTTATCGTCGACGGCAGGCTTTGGTGGAACCGGTGTTTGGAGTCTTGAAGGAGCAACGCGGCATGAGGCGATTCCGCTTGCGAGGACTGAAGAAGGTGGCCGTGGAATGGACGTTGGCCTGCACGGCCTTTAATCTGACTCGAATGTGGCGAAGCGCAACGGTGCGATAGCGAGATGGAACACCTCCACCGCCGAAGTTGAGGTCCTCGGGGCTGAGGCAAACGCAAACAACCTGAAAAATTCGCCATCGAAAAGTGCCTCGCAAGCTCGCTTTGCCCACTCACCCTTAGTTGTCCCACAGACTCCTTCGGGGAGCAGGAGCCGCAACAGCATGACGGAAACTTGACTCATTTACACCAAGTTCTGAACTTCAAGACCCACTAGCCCATCTCCCAGGGCGAGCGGCGCGGGGGATTGAGCTGGGCGTTGGCGGCGGTGAGATCGGCCGGCTTGCCTTCCGCGAGATTCGTGATGCGCTTGTTCACGGCGTCCCATTCGAGCGTCGTCCCGGCGCGCACGGCGATGCAACCAAGCAGCAGCGCCTCCACTACCTGCTGTTCAAACTCATACCGGGCGCGTGGCGGCGCGCCACCCCGGATGGCATCAAGCCACTCGCGGTAAGCTCCTGGCGATTTGGGCAGGCTGTCGGGCGGCGGCGCGAAGGTCTTCATGCGGCTCGATGGGATCAAGCGCGGGTGCTCGCCTTCAAAGCCGCACAGGATCTTGCCCCCGTCACCCACAAGCAGCATCCCTTCGCCGTCCCCGGGATCGCTCATGAGTTCGCCGGACTCGAGTTCCGGTGGGCGCGGCGGCCGCAGGCGCGCATCGTACCAGTGGATAGCCACTGCCGCTCGGCCAGGACGCGCCGGGAACTTCCAGTTCACTAACTCGCCTATGGGATAGGTCTCCGGAAAAAGCGGCGTCGAACTGCCCTCGACACTCGTGGGCGCGGTCAACTCCAGGACACGGAACAACGTGTCGAAGCTGTAGTTCGCCATGTCCCCGATCGCGCCCTCGCCGAAGTCGCGCCAGCCGCGCCACACAAATGGCAGGTAAACGTGATTGAACGGTCGCAGGGGCGCTGGGCCAAGCCACATATCCCAGTCGAGGCCGTCGGGAACGGGTTCGGCTTCCTTTGGTCGCTCGATTCCCTGCGGCCAGTAAGGCCGCTGCGACCAGTTGTGCGCTTCACGCACCTGGCCGATCACGCCCGCCGCCACCCACTCCGTCAGCAGGCGCGTCGCCTCCGAGGCTTCATTCATGATTGCCACCTGCGTGGCTAGGCCGGTCTCACGCGCCGCCTTGGCCATCAACCCGCACTCGTAGATGGTGTGGGCCATGGGTTTCTGGGAGAAGACGTGCTTCCCGTGACGCAGGGCGTAAATGGAAATAAAAGCGTGCCAGTGGTCTGGCGTACAGACCACCACGGCGTCGAGGTCGCGTTCTTTTGCGATCAGTTCACGAAAATCGGTGTAAGCCGCGCAGCCGTGGTAGCCCGAAAGCTTGCGGACTTTGCCGTAATAGGCGTCCACGAGGCGCGCCGCAGGCAAGCGTCCGCAGGTGGGCCCTTTCCAATCAGCTCCCCAGCCCGGATCGCCCAACAACCGGCGCTCCTTGCCGGCCAGCTCGCCCGTGCCCCACTCGGAATAATCGCTGCTTTCGCGATTGACGTCGCAGACAGCCGTCACCTGAGCGTCCGGAATCTTCAAAAAATCCATCATCACGCGCGTGCCCTGGGCGCCCACACCGATACAGGCGAGTGTGATCCTGTCGCTCGGCGGAGTTGAACCCGCGACGTCTCCGAACGCCGGCCGTGGCAGCAGCGGGAAAGCCGCTGCGGAGGCCGCGCTATAAGCAAAAAATTCGCGCCGCGTGAAAAGCGGCGCCTTGCCCTTGTTATCTGCTTTTTGCATAGTCCACCTCAGCTAACCGGCTCTAACGCACGGCTTGCCGGCAGAGTTCTGTCAGGCGCTCCCCTCGAAGTATAAGTCCGGGCGGGGAACGCTCGGCCGGACGTGAAGTGGGGAGTCGCCTGTCGGAGATTTTATACCACTGCAAGTGAGAGAGTTTACACCACAGCTCCGGGCTGTGAAACCCGATTTTTAGTGAATCCTATTCCTTACTGAACTGGCACCTGGGGCTGCAAACTTGGTGGAGCCCCGCGTCCCCGATGGCGGATGACTGATTATGCCGCGCCATATGAAAGATTTCAGAATAAAGTCAGGATTGTTTCTTAATGACTAAGATAGAATGCTAAGCGGCTTCCGGATTTCCCATGATGGAGTAGACGGAGTAGACAACGTGGACTCAGCATCGCAATCAACTACATCTTCTTCTACGCCAGCGGGCGCCCCAAAAAGAACCCGGCGCCTTCGCTGGTGGATCGTTTGGACTCTGTTTTTCTCCACCGTCATCAATTACATCAGCCGCCAGAGTTTTTCTGTGCTTGCGCCGGTGATTACGCAGCAGTTTCACCTGAGCCATACGGACCTGTCAGAGATTTTCGGCGCCTTCCAAATTTCCTACGCAGCCACTTGGTTGTTAGGAGGCATCCTGCTTGATGCCGTTGGGGCGCGGCTCGGGCTCGCTTTGGCGGCAGCCTGGTGGTCGCTGATGAACATGCTCACGGGGTTTGCCAGTTCGGTTTTCGGCTTCGCGTTTTTCCGCTTCATGGTTGGCGCGGGAGAGGGCTTCAACTGGCCGGGCGCGAGCAAAGTAGTTGCGGAGTGGTTTCCACGCGAGGAACGCAGCCTTGCGGTGGCGATTTTCGACAGCGGTTCGAGCGTGGGTGGAGCCCTGGCGGCGCTGCTCATTCCCTTGCTGGCGTTGTGGGTCGGCTGGAGATATGCCTTTGTTGTGTCAGGATTGTTGGGTTTTGTCTGGCTGGCAGTGTGGCTGAAGGTCTACTATCCGCTCCAGAAGCACCCGCGCGTCACCCAACAGGAAGCTGACTTAATTAACGCAGGGCGGGACGCCGCCTTGACCTCCGGAAGGAGGGGTCTTCGCCGCTGGCTGGTGTTGCTGAAGGAGCGAAATGTCTGGGGCATTGTGGCGGGCCGCTCACTCACGGATCCCATCTGGTGGTTTTACGTTTTCTGGCTGCCGCAGTATTTGAGCGATGCGCGGGGCTTCAGCCTAAAACAGATCGCCGCCTTCGCCTGGATTCCATTTGCGGCGGCGGACCTCGGCAACTTCACCGGAGGTCTCATCTCGGGTTATTGCATCCGGCGGGGAATGCCCGTTGTCCGGGCGCGGAAATGGGTGTGCGTGGTCAGTTGCTTGCCGATTCTTGCGGGCATTCCCGCAGCCCGGGTGCACAATGTCTATTTCGCCTTGGGGCTTATTTGCTTTGCTCTTTGGGGATACGCGAGCTGGTCAACCATGGGTTTGACTTTCCCTTCTGACCTTTTTCCGCAAGACGTGGTGGCGTCCGTGACCGGTCTCAGCGGCTTATCGGCGGGCCTTGTCGGCGCCGCCTTTACATTTTTGGTAGGGTTCCTGGCCGATCACTTTTCTTATCGTCCTGCGTTTGTGGTGGCGGGGATTATGCCGCTGTTTGCCACGGCTTGTGTGCTGGCGCTCATTCGCCCGGCGACGGCTCGCGTTTCCAACCCTGTGTAAAAGCATGTCGCGCGATGCCATTGGCTTATTTCGGCGCGAAGGTGATCACGGTCAGTGAATGTTTGGGGAATACGTAGTGAAGGGTGTTGGCTGAGACGCGCAACGCGGTTCTTACGGGACGCACACGGTTAGGGTCCGCCGCATTGTTGGTAGTCAAGATTGAATCCGCGTCGAGGGTCCAGGCGGTGGCGGGCGGAGCGGAGCCACGTCGTAATGACCAAGCCCGGTGTGCGCGCTAATCTCTCTGTTCCGCAACACAAAGAGCTTTCCATGGGCACGCTTCGCGCACTCATCCGCCACGCGGGACTGACAGTAGAGGGATTTCTGGCCTTGATGGAATCTTGAGCAGGTGGCGCAGAGTCTCGGTTTTTTGAGACTCTGCGGCATTTCCGATGGGTTCGATAGAAACCGCAGAGTTTTAGCCGCAAAACTCTGCGCAACCGGTTGCGGCACAGACACGGAAATCAATGCGGCGAGTGAAGCGGCGCTGCCGGCTTAGCTCGTTGTCACGGCAAGGCTCGTCTGGATGAGAGATTGCAGTTCTTCTTCCGCACTTTCCGTCTTCTCTTTATGGTCAGTGGAGGCAGGCGGGGTTCCCAATTCAGCGACCAACTGAATTATTCTCTTGGCGGTCCGCTTATCACCGGGCATCGGTATCGGAATTTCCTTCAAGTAGGATTCGGTGATTGCGTATGAACCTTTCGGTGTGGGGCGATGGCCGGTCACCAATCTTTCCTGTGCGTAGGCGCTGTTCAAAAGAGCCCGGCATGACCTCCGGGGTCTCAATCTCCCAGAACCATAAATATGGTAGACTGTTCTTATGAGAACCACGGTGGACATTCCTGATCCGGTTTACAGACGCCTCAAAGCAGAGGCGGCCCTGCAAGGCTGTTCCGTGAAAGAGCTGGTTCTGCGTGGTGTGAAAGCTGAACTCGGAGGCCGGAAGATCGCTCGCAAGGCCAAGGCGATTGCCCTGCCGGTTATCGACTCGAAGAGGCCCGGCTGGCTGCGCCTGTCCAATCGCAGGATCAATGAAATCCTATTTCCCTGACATCAACGTGTGGCTGGCGCTGGCCTATCGGGGCCACCAACATCATGCGGTTGCGGCCGCCTGGTTCGAGCGGGTGGAAGCGGAACAAGCGGTCTTCTGCCGCGTCACCCAAGTGGGCTTTCTGCGGCTGCTGACGCATCCCGCCGTGATGCGCGATGAAGTCAAGACTCAGCAAGAAGCCTGGAAGGCTTACGACCAGCTCACAAGCGATGCGCGGGTTGCCTTTTATTTCGAGTCTGAATCCGCACGCGTCGAAGCCGTGCTCCGCACGCTGACGGCAACCTCGCGCTTTTCGCCCCAACAGTGGCCCGATGCCTATTTGGCGTCGTTTGCCAGTGTTTCTGACCTTACACTGGTGACGCTGGACAAAGCCCTTGGAAAACTGGCGGGAAGAGAGTGTCTGCTGCTCCAGTAAGCTCCGCTGAGGATTCTTTATCAGAACGGAGCCACTGCTACGGCCCCGTCCGGAATTTTCGAACCCGGCGGATTCGTTGAGCACGTAGCGCAGAGTCTCTGCTTTTGAGACTCTGCGGCATTTGGGTTCGATAAAAACCGCAGAGTTTCAAAAGCGAAACTCCGCGCTACGGCTCCCGCCTTCTGACCCTTATTCCTGTTTTCATGCTCTTGCCCTTCCATTAGACCCTTCTACTGCAATAAATCGTCTCGTTTGTCTCATCCGTCTCCATATTCTCGTCGTCCCCTGCTACGCTCAAGCTGTAGCGGCGGCCTCTGGC
>JBOGJY010000238.1:0-7837 GCA_050745325.1 Terriglobia bacterium | reverse complement strand
CAGGGCTTGCCTGGCTGGTCAGGCGCCTGAGCAAGCAGTTCGCCCGCCGAAGCAACCACGAGAGAGGTTGCCGAAACTGCCATGAACTGCCGCCGGGTAATGGATGTCATAAAAGCGCTCTCCTATTTCAGCAACGTAATGAGGGCCGGGTCAACATTCTGTACGCCAGGTTAATGGCTCGTTCAATAGATCGCCTGGACCAATATCTTACAATGCGAGATACAATCTCTAAACTTCGAGTGCTGTTAAATACCACTATTGATGAACTAATGTCAAACGCTATTTCCCAGCTCCGTCTTCTTTCTCCCGTGGTTGGTCCCAAAAGGCCGCTCAGCAGCCAAAAGATGGAGGGCGCGTAGGCTCGCCTAGCTAACATAAGATTCAAATACTATTACGTCTATATACACGAAAGGGTTTTTGGTTTATAGTTTTGCCAACGCTTCTTCATCTAAAAGCACCAATTGAAAGTGAGGTTATTTCATGGCTAAGCCGGCGCCTACGAGCCTTGCCGACACTGCGAAAATGGGCATCCAGTTTACGGAGAGGATGACCGGTTACTTTTCCACCTCGGTTAAGGGCGCGGATTTCGAACGCGGCGCGGCCGAAGGGAAGGCCGGCCCATCGCCGCTGGAGTTCGTCCTGACCATCGCCTCTGACGATCTGGACGGCATGATCGCCGACCCAAAGCATGGCGCTCAAATGTCAGGGACGGTGTCTGCGCCCGCACTCTTGCCGTCGCCTTTGACCGTGACCGAGGGCGCCTTCAGTCTCTTCTGCCCTGACCCGAGCCACGTTGAGACCAGCAACATGATCTACCGCATGAAGATGAGCTCGAAGGAGGGCAAGAGCTTCTTCTTCAGCGGATTCAAGGTTGTCAAAACCGATCCGGCCACACGCGCGTGGCCGGAATTAAGCACGCTCTACGTCACGATCTATGCGGGGAGTGATGACCAAGCGCCCGCCGCCGGATGCGGCGTCTTGCACATTCTCCCGGAGGATTTCCTGAAGCAATTGACCACTTTCCAGGTGACTAACGCGCCGACGATCGCGCAACGGTTGGAAGCCATGAGCCGCTTTGGGCGCTTCTTTGCGGGAGTGTGTTGGGAGACGTATGGCGGAATCTTCGTGCCGCCCGCGGTTTTCGAGCCGAATGCCCAACCGCGCCAGAAGAGGCCTTTGAGAGTCTCTGCTCCCATCGTTTACCCGTTCACAACCAGCGATGGAGTCGAGCTTCGCCTGACGCGCTATCAGGGGGGAAGCAAAGGCCCGGTGATCCTCTCCCACGGACTCGGCGTCTCCAGCCTGATCTTTGCCATAGACACCATCGATACCAATTTGTTGGAGTATCTTTTCGCCGGCGGTTACGACGTCTGGCTGCTGGACTTCCGGGTGAGCATCGCGCTGCCCGCCTCTGAATTGCAATCGAGCGGCGATGATGTCGCCACCAAGGATTACCCCGCCGCCGTGCAAAAAGTCAGGGAAGTTACCGGAGCTTCAAGTGTCCAGTTTGTCGCGCACTGCTGGGGATCGACCACCTTTACCATGGCCATGCTGGCGGGTCTTGAAGGCGTGCGGTCGGCGGTATGCTCACAGGTCTCCACGCATATCGTCGCTCCCCACTCAACTCACCTTAAAACGGGGCTTCACGTTGCGAGTTTTCTTGGCGACATTCACGTTGATTCGCTCACCGCCTATTCCGGCAAGCGGGAGACCCTGGTGAGCAAGGTCTACGACGATGGCGTGCAGCTCTATGCCGACGCGCTCAACCAGCGCTGCCGGAGCGCCTGCTGCCATCGGATCACCTTTATGTATGCGCCCCTTTACCAGCATCCACAGTTGAATCAAGCCACGCATGACACGCTTCACGAAATGTTCGGCGTGGCAAACATCCGGTCGTTCGAGCATCTGTCCCTGCTCACCAACAAGGGGCATTTGGCGGACTTTAGCGGCAATGACGTTTACCTGCCGCATCTCGATCGCATGGCCATTCCCATTTGCTTTATCCATGGGGCCGAGAACGAGTGTTTCCTCCCCGAAAGCACCGAAATCACTTACAACCTTCTTGGCGCCAAGAACGGTCCGGGGATGTATACCCGGCGCGTGATTCCCGGCTACGGCCATATCGATTGCATTTTTGGCGATCACGCGGCCGAAGACGTCTATCCTTTCATCCTGGAGCATCTGGAGAAAACCAACGTGCGGGCAGCCGGCGTCCAAAGCGCCTCGACGCGCTGATTTGAGAAACGGCATTCGAAGGTTCGAACCAAGGAGGAACAGAATTGAACAACGCTGAGGATTCTCAACCGTCTCCGCCGCTTCGGAGCGGAGATAAAGAGCCTGCCGGGATCCGATGGTTCCGGAGGGTCGTCTGGATCAGCATCATTGTCAATCTCTGTTTTGCGCTGCCAGGGCTGCTCTACCCGGACCTCATCCTGACCACGCTCGGACTGTCTCCGGTTGAAAGCACGGTCTGGCTGAGAAATGCGGCCATGCTCGTCCTGGCCGTGAGTTTGTTTTATATTCCGGTGGCAATGTCGCCTTCCAAATATCCCGTCTATGCCTGGCTCACCGTTGCCTCGCGGCTGATTGCCGCCGTCTTCTGGTTTCGCATAGCAGCCGCCACACCGGCGTTTCATCCGTACTTCCTCACCGACCTGAGTTTTGGTCTTGTGGAAGCTTTCCTGCTTCAAATGGGCTTCCCGCAGGAGTCGCGGCTTAATTTCACCAGCGTGGGCCGGGTCATCAAAGGCTGGATTGCGGTCACAAGGGCCGGGCTGCGGTCGGGCTTTGTCCGCGCGCTCATCGTGTTGACGCTGGTCGCGGCCGCGGGGTTGGGCGTGTTCGCCTGGTACTTCCTTCTTCGCTCCGAGCCTGACACACAGTTTGCTTCCGTGGAAGATCATTTCAAACATGGCGCGATTGGGCTGGGACTGACCAACCGCATTCCCACCATTTTGTGGAAGACCATGCCGGCGATTTGCTCGGACAAACTACCGGGAGGCTGGCCTTCGCTCGGTTTCGTCTACGAAAAGGGACAAGATATCCCGGTGGGAATGTCCGAACGCTTCCAGGGTTTTCCTCAGCTTGAGCCTAATTGCGCGATGTGCCATACCGGGACCTATCGAAAGAGTCCGGGAGACGAGGCGCACATCATGCTAGGGTCTCCGGCGAATACGCTTGATCTCGAAGCTTTCCAAGACTTCCTTTACGCCTGCGCCGCGGACCCGAAGTTCACCCCGGATAATATCCTGAAGGAATACGAGAAAACGGAGCGCGTGTCATTCTTCCAAGCGGAAGCTTACCGGTATGCCATTCTCCCGTTCAGCCGCTACGGGCTGCTTCAGCAGCAGCAAGCATACGCCTGGCAACTGACCCGGCCGCGGCAAGGGCCGGGGCGCACGGATACGTTCAACCCAACCAAGATCAATGTGTTCCACCTTCCTGACGATGGCTCCATCGGCGCCACCGATCTTCCGCAAGTCTGGAACCAGCGGCCCCGCATCGGAATGTATCTGCACTGGGATGGCAACAACAACAACCTGATGGAGCGCAACTATGCCGCCGCTATGGCGATTGGAGCCACCTCAAAAAGCGTCATCCCCGCCAGCTTCAAGCGCGTCACCGATTTTCTGCTGGACCTCAAACCGCCCAAGTTTCCCTTCGCCATCAAGCAGGATGCGGCCCTGCGCGGGCAGCCGATCTTCCAGCAGCAATGCGCCAGTTGCCACGCCTTTGGAGGCGCGAAAACCGGTACCGTTACTCCTATCTCAGTGATCGGAACCGATCCGCATCGCCTGGATTCATTCACCGTTTCGCTGGTAGAGAAATTCCACTCGGTGAACGATCCGCCTTTCAAATTTGACGCCTACCGAAAGACGGATGGTTATAGCAATCTTCCCTTGGATGGCATTTGGGCGAGAGGACCTTACCTGCACAATGGCTCCGTGCCGACTCTATGGGATCTTTTGCAGCCGGTTGAGAAGCGGCCGCAGGTGTTTTATCGCGGGTGCAATCTGATCGAACCGGTCAAGGTGGGCTTTGTTTGTGAAGCGCCGCAGAAGTCCGGCTTCCTCTACGACACCCACATTCCTGGCAACGGAAATATGGGACATCTCTACGGTACGGGCCTCAGCGATCAGCAGAAATCGGACCTTATTGAATATATGAAGACTCTGTGACCGGTAGCGGCGGAACGCATGGCGGTGATATTGGGCAGGCTGATTGTTGCGCTTGCCAGTCAAGAGATAGCATACCGTCAAGGCGCAAGCCGGGCGCTGGCGCGTCTGTTCTAATTCGCGCCAGAATTAAACAGGGCAAAGGGAAAGATGTTTGAGCCCGAGGCAATGGTGATGTATTGCTTGCCGCCGACGCAGTAACCGTGTGATTCAACAGGCTGTCAGGCCTTCCACATCCCCAGGTCCTTCAGCGCCTGGCCGGCGCCGGCCAGGTTTTCAAGCCTCATTTCCGAGTATTTGCGCGACAAGATGATACCCTGCGCCCCTTGCGTGAAAGCCGCATGGACGGCATTGCGGACATCTTCAGGGGTCGTTTTCTTCAGCCCCGAGCCCGTCGGGATGTCGATATCGATTCCTGGGTAAATATCGATTTTTCCTCCAACGTCTGCGAGCGCACGGCGGGTTTCCTCCGCGACGTACTTAGACGTAAAGCCCGCTTGCGGAAGCGCAGCGAGATCAGCTTCGCCCTTGTAGCCCAAAACGCCGTAATGAAATTCCAAAACTTGCTGCGGAGACAAATCCCCAAAAACGGTGGAATGAACGTTGTGAATGTACTGCGTCATGCGGGGTCCGGCGCAATTGTTATACATGACCACCTTGAGAAAATCGGTGAACCCTTCAAGCTTCTTATAATCTTGTTCCGCACGGTAAAAAGGACTAAAGGAATTGTTGTGCCAAATATGCCATCCAACCGGGAGAGTGGGGTGAATGCTTTTGACCTCGCCATATAGGAGAGCGTAAACTTCGCGCTGGCTGTCCGTCCAAAGTTTTTCCCAAGCTAGAATCTCGGGGTAATCTACCAGCAACCGCCAGAATGTGACGAAATTACCGTCCGATGGCCGCGAGCCTTTCACCACGGACTCGACCCACTGATGAAGTTTTTGGAGCCCTTCGCGGGCGCGATCCACGTCGATGCCCCTCTCCCTTCCTTTCTTGCGGCAGTACGGACAGAAACACGTGATACTTGCGCGCCCAGTGAATCTGCTCGCGTCTGCCCCGATGGCGTTATCCAGCGGGCCTTGCCTTTCTGAACACCACATGATGCCATCCACATCGTACGATTTGATCCAGTCCTCAGCGAGTGAAGCCAGGAAATTGAGGACATGAGGATTGTTCAGACAGGCGCGGGAGGTCCGCCGGCCGTAAATGTCTACCTCTGCGGCCTCCTGCTCGAAGCCCGGGATGTATCGCGGGTTGTAAACATCCTCAAACCAGCAGTAGCTTTTAATGCCCCTGGGCTTGGCTTTTGGGATGACGTCGCCAAGAATGTCAAAGTTGCCGACGTCGGGCGCCCGCAGGTTTTTGAAAACCGAATCCCGATAGTATTCAGGATGAACAACCGCGTAGTTGCCACCGTGAAATGTTTTTGTGTCGTACTCCTGAACTCCGTGATCGGGTAATGGCTGTCCAGGAACCTGCCTCCCAGCGATGCCACGCCCGTACGTAAAGGAAGCAAGCATCAGCGCATTCACTCCCGCCCGCTTCTGGAGGGTGTCCAAAACCTTGTCCACGCCTTCGTCGGTGAAAGAGACAGCGCCAATCTGAATCCCAATCAGCTTCTTCTGGGCTTGTAGTGGTGCGGGTCCCGAGGCTTGGGAAGCAGCCAAACTTGCCGGTCTGGCAGGTACTCCCGCTGCCACCGCCGCGGCGCCAATAGACTTCAAGAAATCACGTCGTGACGTACTAGACGGCGTTCTTGCGCCAGGCTTGTCTTTGAGATCGGTCATGTATGGTTCCCTTCCTTGTCGTAGCGATGAGCGTACTGCTCTGAATCGAGAGGCTGGCTTCGTCTTCTCACAATTGTGGCCACGTATGTTTCTTTTCTTGGCTCAGCAATGACGCCGCTTATCGCGCCAGATGGGTCAAAGAGGACCGCGCTGTGTCAGAACGACAACATCAATTGAAACTGCAGGTTGCGGTTTCCGGTCTTACTGGTAACCCTCATGAAAGCGGAGCTGAGTGGATTGGAATTCACACCGTCCCAGTTTGGATGATTGAGAAAATTAAATGTTTCGATACGGAACTCGACCCTGGAAGTCTCATTGATTGGGATTGGAAAGGCTTTGTGAAGAGCGAGATTCCATTCCCAAAAGCCTGGGTTGCTGAAGGCGTTGCGCGTGTCTCCTGTTGCAAACATTCCCTTGGCTGGCGCAGCAAACGCGTTTTTGCAGTAGAGGGTTGCACCGGCACCCGCTATAAAGGATGTCCCGCAGCCGTTGGGATTACCCGCCACGCTCCAGAACTGGTTTCCACTTCCCGAGCCGATGCCAGCATAATCGATGTTTTCCCGGACTGAGAATGGGCGGCCGGACTCGAATTGGTTGACGCCGGAAATGGTCCAGCCCCCTAGGAGCTTCCGGGCCAAGCTAGCTCTCCCACGGAAAGGCAACTGGTACGCATAGCTGAAAATTACGCTCTCCGGTACGTTGAAGTCAGAGGCTCCCCAGTAATCGCTATCGTTATACGCATCGGGCAGGACGTCGGTCAGGCTGGAAGTGTTATCTGTGGATCGGGAGAGTGTATATGCCGCACTAACCGTAAGCGCACCCACAGTCTTCCTTGCCGTGGCCTGAAGCGAGTTGTAATACGATTGACCCGAGTTCTCCGATATATCGATGATGCCCGCGCCTAAATACGGCCTTAATGCATTGGGGTTGATTCCTGGATTGGCGTAGATCGTTCCTGGTTCGACAAGCTGATTGATGTTGCGCTTTCGCTGAAGGTGGAGGCCACGATTGCCAATGTATCCAACTGAAATGTCCATGCCCTTGCCAAACTGACGCTGCATGGTAAAGTTATAATCCCAGGCCGTGGGCCACACATTGCTTGGGCTCTGAATGGTCATGGTAAAGGGAGAAAGGACGCTCGCAGCGCTTGCCAAGTCGGCGACATTGCCGTCCACGAGCGTCGTCTGCGGCATAAACGGTGGATTGCCACCGAGCGCCGTATCGCGATTGATGGCAGTCCGGTCCGCAAAATCCCCGATGCCCGCACGCAGAACGGTATTGGGCGCCAGTTGGTAAGCAATACCCAATCGTGGCTGGAATAAATCCCACTGGGTGGGGATGAACCCCGCTGGAAGATTGTGATACAGGCTCCGGAATTGAGGTTGATCCAGGAATGGGTAGCGGCTCAATGCGTCTTTCGTAGGCCCGCTGCCTGGCAATATAATACCATTATACGGAGATCCGCTCACGATGAATCCGGTGGCTGGATTGATCGTTGCAGCTTGCGATGGATTGTAAAACGCCGGCTCAAACTGGGCCAGTGTTCCATTCGTGGTGGACCACGCGGGCCAAATAGAATGACGTAGTCCGTAATGCAAGGTTAACTTGCGGGTCGCCTTCCAGTTGTCCTGCACGAACCAGTCGAGCGTTGTAGCACGCCATGGTGTTTCGGGTTTTGCACCAATTTCGGCGTAGTCATTGAAATTTCCGAGCAAGGCGTTGGCTAGGCCGAGGCCCGACGTATTCGCCATGCCGGTGTCTAAAAAGCGAAACTCGCCATTCTGGTTGTTCGTCTGCGGGGCACTGGCCGTCGTTAACTGGATGTGATCGTTCTGCCCTGCATACTCCACGGTGACACCGAATTTGATCGTATGA
>JBOGJY010000237.1:0-11304 GCA_050745325.1 Terriglobia bacterium | reverse complement strand
CATCCTGAGCGCAGCGAAGGATCTGCTTGTAAGGTGTGAGAAAAGCAGATTCTTCGCTACGCTCAGAATGACACCGTGAGGAACTCCAGCCCCCACTTAAATGCTATGTTTGACCGAAAATTGGTATGAAAATGCCCGTCACTTCTCAAGAAGCTGTGAAAAAATGATCGGGAAGCAAAAACCTCACGCAAAGACGCGAAGTCGCAAAGTTCCGCAAAGGAGATATAAGGGTTTATCTTTGCGCTTCTTGGCGTCTTTGCGTGAGGCTTGTATTTTTCACAGCTTCCCGCTGGTCACTGTTTTCTCAGGCGACGGTAATATAACTGAAGCGCCCTTCAAGTTGCAGCACAGCCACCGCCGCAACCATCGCCGGAACCACCTGCGACCCCGGCAGCTTGTGGGCAAGGAGATCACCCACAATCTCTTCCGGTTTTGAGCTCAGGTGGAGCCGCTGAATCAGCTTTCGAGCTTGTTCCTCAGTGGCGGTATGGCAAATCAGGAACTTCACGCCCCGCTTTTGCAAACCCTCGATGCTATGGTCCTGGTAAATCGATCCCTCGTCGTCCGGATTGCGATTGTTGGGGTCCGCCTTGGAGAGATGAAAGATATTTCGCGTGGCCGGGGCGCCGGTGGCAGGGTCCTTCACGCCTGCATACTCGCCCAAACGGTATTTAGCCCACATCGCGTCGCTAAAGTTCAGCAGATTCGCCGAACCGTGAAGCGCCGCCACGACGTTGATTTCCGCCGGCGCCGCGCCATAGCTGAACTCGAAGCCATTCAGCGAATTCTTGATGTTGTTGAGGAAAACCCCTTGATTAATTACCGTAATGTCGTAGACCTGACGGTAGCGGGCAGGGTGGCTCATCAAAGCGCCAAATGACTTCGGAGACCAATCCCCGGTCTTTTCCACAAGCTGGGCCTGCGCCGGGCGGCCAAGAGCCAAGCCGGCCGCTCCCGCCAAGCCTAATGAAAGAAATTCCTTGCGTGAAACGCTCATCGGTCTGCTTTCTCCTTTGGGGACGCTGCGCGGCTGCGCACAAATAATATGAGCCAGCGGTAGCGCAGAGTTTCCTGCTTTTGGAAACTCCGCGGCTTGCCCGTCAACAGAAAAGCCGCAGACTTCGAAAAGCACGAAGTCTGCGCTACCTCACTCGTCACTTGTCACTCGTCACTGCTTTCAAAACGTCAGCTTCATCACGAACTGCAAAACCCGGGGGGACGACGCTCCGCGGATTTGGCCGAATTGTGCGCTCGTCTCGGTTGAGTTGGGATTGTTAAAGTTAGGGTGGTTGAACAGGTTGAACATTTCCACCCGGAATTCCGACTGAATGCGCTCGGTAATTGGCGTTATTTTGACAAAGCCGCTATCCACGTTCCACGCGCCAGGCCCGAACAGGCTGTTGCGTCCGACGTTGCCGAACTGGCCGAGGGTGTTTTTCACGAAAGCCGCCGTGTTAAACCACTCCTGAAGCTGGTTTGCACCCGCCGGGCGGGCGGTATCGGCGCTGATTTGATCGGCGGTATCTGAGTTTGGCTGGCCCGTCCGCGATTGGTCCACGCCTGTGGAGACGGTGAAGGGGCCGCCGGTCCGCGCGGTAATGATGGACGTCGCCTGCCAGCCATTGACGAGTTTACCCGCAAAGCCCTTGAGCCTATTTTCCTGCGGAAGGTTGTAGACCAAAGAAACGTTCGAGCTGTTGGTGTGGTCAAAATCACACCGGCCGAAACCGTCATTAAGGTTGAACTTATCGTTGAACGCGTCGCCGCCGCCGGCGTCAGCGCCGATGGTGCCTCCAGAATCGTTGTCCATACATTTCGCGTAGGTGTAATTGGCGAGCACGGTCAAGCCGTGCTGAAAATGATTGGTAACGCTCACCTGCAGGCCATTGTAATTGCCATGCTCCCAGGAGGAAGAGGCGTCCGCCAATGCCCCGAAGAGGGGATAAAGACGGCGGGATTGCACATTGGCTTCGGTTGCGCCCGGCCCGTAGACGGCCGGGTTGGCTTGGTAGGTAGCCATAACGCCAAGCTGATGATTCCCAACGTAGGAAACCGAAAGCCCCAGGTTCGGCCTGAACTGGCGCTCAACCGTCAAGTTCCATTCTTCCGCATAACCCTGCGTGCTGTTCGGATCGAGCACCGTCGTGACCAGCGGGTTGGGAAATTTGTAAGTTTTGAGCGCGCTGTTAGGTGGCTCCGTGAATGGGTACGGGTCACCGCCGGGATAGTTTTGGTAAGGGTCGGCGAAACTTGGGGGAGCCAGGATATCCACCGCCGCCGAGCGGAACGCGCTGCCAGAATTCGAAGTGCGGATCATATTGAGCGGAACCGTAAGATTGAAAATTCCGAAGGCGCTCCGCACCACAGTTTTGCCATTCCCCTGAACGTCCCAGGCAAAGCCCGCGCGAGGCGCAAAGGACTTCCAATCCGTCGGCCAGATTGACTGCCGGAGACCAGGATCGCCCGTAAACACGATCCCCACCGGCGCCAAGGGCGCCACCTGCGACTGCGCGCCCGGCTCAAAACCCGCCGCCGGACCGAGCAAGTCATAAGGGGGCAGCCACGGCTCCCAGCGCAAACCGAGGTTCAGCGTGAGATTGCGCGAAACCTTCCAATCGTCCTGAACCCAGGGCGCCCATTGCGTGCCGCGGAAATTCTGCGGCGTGCGCGCGTCCTGGACGAATTCGCTCGGCAAACCCAGCAGAAAGTCAGCGAATGAATCACCCGAATTTGCGACCGTGGGTGAACTGGTGCGCGATCCGTTGAACGAGTCCACGCCAGCGGAGAAGGACTGATCGGCGGAATACATCCAGTCGCGTTCAACGTACATGCCAAACTGCAACAAGTGCTTGCCATGAATCCAGGTAGTTTCGCCGTTAAATCCGAAAACGTTGGGAAGGCCAATAAGCGGACCGCCGCTGAAAATGCTGAAATAATTGCTAATCGAGAGGTCGATGGACTCAGCCGCGCTGCCCAGCGCCAGAGGGGCTTTTTGCCCCAGAGATTGCAAGCTTTCGGGCAGCGTGGGGACTTGGGTGCGCGCGGTGCGCGTGAAAGCAAAGCTACCCACGAACAAGAGGTTTGGGCTAAACGAATGGGTATCGCTCACCAGGAGGCTCTGGTCGAGGTAATTATTCTGAGCGTAGATGGAGGGAAAAGGGTCCGTCAGCCTCCGGAAGTCGTACTCATCCCCAAAGTAGCGGACGCTCAAGTGGTCCTTTGGGCTGAGATTGTAATCAAACCGGAAAAGGCCCTGGTCGTCATTTGTTTTGTTGTTCGGTACCAGCACGGCAAGCCCGTTCGACAAGGTGGGCAGCGGCACAAGCGGCTGGTACAACTTGACCGCCAGCGCGTCAAAAGATCCCTGGGGAATCATGTTGTTCGGAAACGGCTGCCCCGTGGCCGGGTTCACGATAATGCGCTTGCTTTTGGAGTAGTCGCCATTCCTTTCCGCTGCGGTTGGAGCGGTGATGGTCGAAGGACTGGAGGAGCCGATTTGCCGAGTCGCTTGATAAGAGAAAAAGACAAACATCTTGTCCTTTTTAAGCGGGCCTCCAAACGTGGCGCCAAATTGGTTCTGCTTATAGGGTGAAACGCTGGTTGAAAAGAAGTTCCGTGAATCGGTGGCGTCGTTGCGCAGAAACTCATAAACCGATCCGTGGAACTGATTGGTCCCGGAGCGGGTGGAGAGCAGCATGGTGGCGCCCGGACCGCTCAGGCTGGCGCTGAAGTTGGAAGACTTCATGGTGAATTCCTGCAGCGCGTCCGGATTGGGCAGCGTGGGCGGACCATCCCATTCCCGGTTGATGTACTCCATGCCGTCGAGAACATAGTTGTTATCCGGCGCTCTAAGCCCATTTGTGGTCACGCCCTGGTTTTCCTGCTGGTTGCCCTCCGTCCCGGTGGTGCTGAGAAACGTTCCAGGAGTCAGAGTGACAAGCTGCAGCGGGTTGCGGCCGTTCAGGGGCAATTGGCGTATTTCGCGGCTGGCGACCGTCGTTTGCACGACCGAAGAAGTGGGCTGCACAACCGGCGCCGCGGACGTCACCTCGACCGATTGGACGCTCGCGCCGACTTGAAGCTCCAAGTGAAGGTCAACGCTGTGCCCGGTGAGCAATTGCAACCCCCGGCGGACCAGCTTCTCAAAACCGGGATGGGAGACCGTGACTTCGTAGTCGCCGATTGGCAAACTCGGAAAACGGAACAAGCCTTCGGCATTCGTTGTGGTGGTATAGGTCAGGCCCGTCTGGGTGTTGCGGCAGACCACTTGCGCCTCCGTCATAACCCCGCCACTCGGATCGACCACGGTGCCGGTGAGCAAGGCTGTCGACTGGGCCGGTGAAGACGCCGGCAGAAGAATCATTCCCAAAGCAACCACGAACACCGACAGGAAAACCCGGCCCTGTGTTTCCCCGCTGTTCCCGCGCGTCATGTCTCCTCCTCGAAAATACAACATCCCCCAAATCGTGGATCTTGCATCCCATTTATTCCTGCTTGGGTGGAGGCCTGCGAGTAACCTCGCCTTGATTATTCTAACGCCACTCTAGAAAACGAGCTTGAGGGCCAATTGGCCAATCCTCGGATCGCCCGCCCCGGTGATGTCGCCAAAAGTACCGCTGGTCTCGCTGGAGGCGGGGTTATTGAAATTGGCCCGGTTAAACACGTTAAAGAACTCGGCGCGGAACTGCAGGTTTAAACGCTCGGTGAGCGCAAAGTTCTTGAACAAGCCCATATCCCAGGTAAACAAGTCTGGACCGTAGAAGCTGTCCTTGCCCAACATGCCGAACGTTCCGACTGCGGGCTGAGCAAAGGCCGCCGGATTCAGGTAATTCACGCACGGGGGGTTCTTGGCGCAAGACGCAAATTGGTTTGAGGCAAAAGGCTGGACTCCCGCAACCTCAACGGCCCGGTCCTGGCCCAGCCCGGTGTTCGACTGGTCCTTACCAGCCGTGATCGTGAACGGGCCGCCAGACTGGCCGGTGACGATCCCGTTGAACTCCCAACCGCCAAGCACGCCTCGTGCAAACCCGTTGGCGCCGGAGAGCGCGGGCAACATCCACACATAGGAGACCACCAGCCGATGTGTATTATCGAAGCCGGACGGGCCGTAGTCGAATTGATGTCTTCCCGGGGCATACCAGGGCAAAGCGGAGGACGAGTCCGAGTTGATATCGTTGTTGTTGCCGCCATTCGGAACGTCGTCGATGGCTTTGGAATACGTATAGGCGGCGGTGAGGCTCAGCCTTTTCATCATTTGCTTTTTGAGCGTGACTTCGAGTGCGTGGAAGTTTGAATTGGTGTCCTGGCCGTCCATAGCAATCCCGGTATATCCGAGGAACAGCCTTCGCTGGTCGGTTCCCAGCTTGCTGCCGGGGATATACTGGGCCGGGTTTAACTGGATCGTCTCCTTATTGTGGTTCGACTGAGAGCCGACATAAGCAACCTGGAGCATCCAGTTGCGGGCAAGCTGGCGCTCTGCCACAAGGTCCCACTCATAAGTGACCGGGACAAGGTACTTGGTCGAAGGGTCATAGGTGATCACCTGTACCGGCGCCGGAAAGGCGGCATCGCTGGGCGGCGGATAGCTCGCCGGGAAGGGATAGCCGGAGAAGCCGAGAATAGGATTGCTGAAAGGACCCTGTGGGTCCGTGACGCTCACCTGCGGGCTGAAGGGCGTAATATCGGCAAAGCGGTTGTTGATGACGCCCGCCGTGCGCGAATCATAATACATCCCGGCGCCGCCGCGGATACTGGTCTTGCCATCGCCGGTGACGTCATAAGCGAATCCAACGCGCGGGGCGAGATCCGTGTAATTAGCCGTCACGCCGTCAAAGGGCATACCGGGATCGCCCGGAAACAGCAAACCCGCGGGAGCGTTGGTGAACACCCGCGATTGTACTCCCGAATAGAAGTTGTTAATCCGGAACTGCTCCACTCGTCCTTTAATCTCATCCCACGGCATATAAGGTTCATAGCGCAGGCCATAATTGAGCGTCAATCGCCGCGTCGCGTGGAAGGAGTCGTTGGCGTAAAAACTCCAGAACGTATCCCTGTTGTTCTTGAACTCCCCAAAGCCCTGGTTAAAGGTGCGCAGCTTGCCCAGCAGGAAGCTGGCCACGGCGTCATTGGTAATGTCGGAGGTGAAGCCGAATGATCCTTGCGACAGGTATTGGTCGCCCAGATTCACTGCGGCCCGGTCCACGCTGAACCCAAAATCGAGATTATGGCGGCCTTTCACCCAACTTAGGTTATCTTGGCCGCCGATGTCGCTGGCATTGAAAGGGCCCACAGCCCCGCCATTGACGGCGAAGAAACCGCTGACGCTAATGTTTTGAATCCACGGCTGTGACGGCAGCCAAAGCCCCGTCACGCCAAAGGTTGCCGCATTCGGTGAATTGGGGGGGGCAATCTTCGCGGTGGGTACCGTATTGTATTGAAAACTGGCCTGGTTCAGTAAGTTGGGCCGGAAGGTGTGCGTTTCCTGAATCATCAAGTTCTGCACCGGTTGGTCGTAACCGAGACTATAACCAAGGATGTCGCCGGTTGGATTCTGCGGCTGGAGGAAGACATGATCCCTGAAATATCTTCCCGTCAGGCTGTCTTTGTCTCCGAGCTTGTGATCTATCCGAAGAATGTATTGGTTAATGTTCTGATTGGTCGGCCGGTTGTAAAACACCGATCCGTTGCCTCCCACCTGGGGAAGGTATTTTTCCAGCCCGAGCGAGGCCGGATCGAACCGTTTGGTGGGGATTTGGTTGCCCGGGAAAGGCTTTCCGGTGAGCGGGTCATTGACGGTAGCGCCGGAGGCGGAAAAATCGCCGCTGAGTTCGGCGGTCGTAGGCACGACTGCGTGGGCGGCCGTTCCGATGTCCCGGTACCGCTCACCCTGATAGCCGAAAAAGAAGAACGTGCGGTTTCGCCCGTTATAGATATGGGGAATAACGATGGGTCCGCCGACGGTGCCGCCGAACTGATTCCGCTGCAGCGGGTCAACGGCTTTCGCGAAGAAATTGCGCGAGTTAAAAACCGAGTTGCGGACGAATTCGAACGCGTCCCCGTGCAACTGGTTGGAGCCGCTCTTCGTCACCACATTGACCGCGCCCCCCGAGTTTTCGCCGTATCGAGTGCTGTAATCGTGCGTTTGCACGCTGAATTCCTGCAGCGAGTCAGGAAAAGGGAAAGGAATGTTGGTGTTGTAATACTGGTCCAGAAAGTTGGCGCCATCAAGGTTGTAACTTGTCTGGTTGTCGCGGGAGCCGTTGATGGAGGGGTGGACGGCGCCGGGCAGGGCGCCCTGGCCGGTCACAGTAACTGGCGTGGCGTTCTTCGCGCCCGCGACTAAGTTGATCAACTGGGCGGCGTCGCGGCCATTCAGAGGCAGCTCCACCATGCGCGCCTGCCCGACAACGTCGTTTAGGGTGGAAGTGGTCGTGTTCACGAGCGAGGCGTTCCCGGCAACCGTGACGGACTGAACAGAGGAGCCAAGTTGCAGCCGGGTGTCGACCGTGGCCGCCTGGTTGGCCAGCAGCGTGACGTGGCTGCGAATGGATTTACGGAAGCCCTGCGCCTGCACGGTCAGGTCGTACTGAGTTGGACGGAGATTGGGGATCACGTAGTGCCCGGTAGAATCCGCAGTGACCGTGCGCGTGAAACCCGTACCGGTTTCCGAGGCCGTCACCTTGGCCCCGGGAACCCCCGCCCCGCTGGGATCGGTAATGTTGCCGCTGATCGTGCCGAAGCTTTGGGCGTGTGCCGCAGTACAAGCCATCGCTACGAAAGCGCCGCACACCAGGCAGATCACGCTCATCCGCAATACCGGACGGAAAAACGGCCTGCGTCCTGCTAAAAGTGTTCCCCGCATTCGAATATTTCCTCCCGCCATCATAATAGTCTTTAAATCGTATATCAGATATCACCACTGCGGTTCGGTGTCAAGACAAATCGGGATATCTTTTTTCGCTCAGCTTCTGATCTGCGGATAAACAAATCCGTTTCTCTTGCCGAAGACTGTCCTAGCGATCGTCTGGTATGGTATATATCACTCTGTTAGACGGCGCCGAAGCGCCTGGAAAAACCGCGAAGCTTTTATGAAATGCCGGGGCGGCCCAAAATATTTGTAAACCAATCCGACCCGGAAGAGACGAGGAGATTATGAACGACCGGATAACACGCCGGGGCTTTCTTGCGGTGGCGATCCCAGCCTCTGCCGCGCTCGCTGTGGGAGCTTCCCAAAGCGCCCAAGACAAGCCCGTGAAACTTCACAACAACAAGGGCCTCCGCATGAATATGCTGCCCAAAAACCTTGACGTCGCCGATGCTTTCCGGCTGGCCGTTGATAGCGGATTCAATCAAATGGAACCCTTCGCAACGTTTGATGACAACCTTGTGCGTGAGATCAAACATGCGGCGCAGGAAGCCCGAATCCGGATTGGCTCCGTGGCCAACCCTATGAATTGGAAATATCCTCTGAGTAGCGGCGATCCTGACGTGGCGAAGAAGGGCAACGAGGCGCAAACCGCCGCGCTTCGTAACGCGCATTTTTGGGGAGCAGACGCAATCCTGATGATTCCGGGTGTGGTCACGCCCGCGGTTTCCTACCGCGACGCGTGGGTCCGCTCCCGCAAGGAAATCGAGCAGCTTATTCCGTTGGCCGAGCAACTGCGCGTGGTGATTGCGCTCGAAGAAGTGTGCGCCCAAAGCAAATTTTTGCTCAGCCCGCTGGAGTTCGTGCGCTATATCGACGATTTCAAGAGTCCTTGGGTCAAAGCCTATTTTGACGTTGGCAACGTCATGCCGGTGGGTTATCCCGAGGATTGGATTCACACCTTGGGTGAGCGGATTGTCAAAGTACATCTGAAAGACTGGAATCCCAAGACGCGAAAATTCGTCGATCTTGGCGACGGAGCGGTAGATTGGCCCGCCGTGCGGCAATCGTTCATTGATATCGGCTACAAAGGAACATTCACCACCGAGCTTTCAGGTGGAGACGCAGCCTACTTGCGAAACCTCAGCCAGCGGATTGACCGCCTTCTATTGGATTAACCCGTCGTTTGATAAGCACAAGACCTGAACAACTGCGCCAAGTTTTTGGCTGGATGGGAGAGAGGCATGGCGAATCTGAGGTTTGGACTCGTAGGATACGGGGCATGGGGCAGTCATCACGCGCGAGTGATCCGGGAGACGCCGGGCTGTGAGCTTCGTGTTGTGTGCGCGCCGTCCGAGCCATCGCGCGCGCGCGCCGCCGAAGAGACAGGCGCGGAGGTCGTGGCGGACTATCGTGAACTTGTATCACGATCCGATATCGACGTGCTTGACATCGTGGTTCCCAATTATTTGCACGAATCGATCGCGGTGGCCGGTCTCGAAAGCGGCAAACACGTCCTGCTGGAAAAGCCTATGGCCACCACCGTGGCGGCGTGCGACCACATGATTGAAGCAGCCCGCAAGTCAGGCCGCGTCTTCCTGGTAGGGCATGAGATGCGCGTATCACCACTCTATTGCCGGATGCGCCAGGCGCTCGGTTCAGGCGAGCTGGGTGAGCCGCGCTACGCGCTCATCGACCTGTGGCGCCGCCCGTATCGCGAGGGTTCCGGCGCCTGGCGGCTTGATCCCGGGCGCGTCGGCGCCTGGACGCTTGAAGAGCCGGTCCACTTCTTCGATGCGGCAGGCTGGTTCCTCGCCCAGGCGGGCGCGCCGGTCACCGTATACGCTCACGGCGCAAGCCGCGCAGCGTCTGAAGCTCTGCGGACGGGCATGGCCGATCACTTCACGGCCACGGTTGGCTACGCCTCAGGCGCGTACGCCGTCATCTCGCAGACGCTCGCGGCTGTGGAGCATCACTTCAGCATTAAGATTTTTGGCTCCAAGGCTTTTCTAAGAGCCGAGTGGCACGCCGAACTCGACCGCTCCGAGCATCCCGCTTACTCGCTCGAAATTTCCCGCAATGGTCACATGGAGAGTCTCAATGTCCCCGGCACGCCGGGCGAATTCTACGAGCTTAAGGTGGAAATCGCCGCCCTGGCCAGCGCAATCCGCCAAAGCGCGCCCTTGCCCATCAGCCCCGAAGAGGCGCGCCGCGCCGTGGAACTCTGCCTGCAGGCGCAGCGGTCGCTCGAAACGGGAGAAGTGGTGCGGTTGCCCTTTCGTAGTTGATTCACCGCGAAAGGAGATTATTCGCGGCTTCAGCGTAAGCCCAGAAGCAGTGAAAGAAGAACAACCTCTCGCCAAGACGCCAAAGGCGCAAAGAAATCGCAAAGGTGAAACCTCTTATACGGATTTGATGTCAACCATGGGATCGTCTAGTGGGATGCTGTAGGTGATGTCATCCTGAGCGCAGCGAAGGATCTGCTTGTAAGGCGCGAGAAAAGCAGATTCTTCGCTATGCTCAGAATGACAGGCTCCGGGGTTTCTTCAGCATCCCTCTACGTTGTCAACGCGGGTCCGGTTCCGCTCATAAACTCTTTCTTCTTGTCGCCCACCCAATAACGCTCACCCGCAATGCACCAGATAAATTCAAGAGGATTTTCCTGCGAAAAGACGGGGTGATAATTCAAGAAAGGTATCGTCACCATGTCTCCCGCGCTGACCGGGCGAACAAAAGTCAAGGTCTCGGGCGATTCGTACACCTCCATAGCCCCGTTCCCTTTGATGAAAAAGTAGACTTCCTCCTGATCGGTATGGTTGTGCGGCGGCCAGGAGCGCTGATGGGGGAGGAAGAAAGTATAACCGGCCACCAGTTTATCCGCCGGCTCCGAGACGTCGAACATCATGTAGACGTCCTTGCCCTTGAGATGACGGATGCGCGCTTCCTGCCGTGAGAACTCGGCGAATTTGGAATGGAACGGCGGATGGACGTTTCCGGCCGGGGCTGAGCATTCCACAATTCGAGCCGCGGTCCCAGAAGCATTCAGAAGCTGGAAGGCGGCGCCCAGGGGAACGTACAAGGTGTCGTAGGCGCGCAATTCAAACGTGTGGCCCTCGAGTGAAACCTGCGCTTCGCCCTGCCACATGAACAAAAGCGTTTCCGAACCCGCAAAGGAAAATGCCTGGGACTCTGAATGGGGAGGAAGCTCAAATTCGCCGCAGCTTAAATAGATCAAATTACCTTCACGCGGCGTGAAATGCTGCCGGAAAACAATCTTGGGCGCGGAGCTCTGCACGAGCCGCGCGGGTTTCACCTTGGCGGTGTCAGCGGCCTGCGAGCTGGCTGAAGGGTTTGAAATGACTTCTGTGGTGGGCTGCATTTTTGCTTCTCCTCAAACTGTAGCGGCGGCCTCTGGCCGCCGGGTTTTAAATGGTAAAGAC
>JBOGJY010000236.1:0-17078 GCA_050745325.1 Terriglobia bacterium | reverse complement strand
GCCAGAGGCCGCCGCTACAACGCCCTGTCCGGAGTTTTCACAAAGGCTATGAAGGATGGAGTCCGGGCGGCTGGTTTTCGGGCGGCAAACGAAGCGAGCAAACGCACCTGCGGCACACCGGATTATTGGCCACGTCAAGCGCGCGGCGGAACTCGACCGCCCGGCCGCTGTTCAGGATGGTAAAAAGAGGCGCTTCGTGAATATTACCGAGTGGGGGATGGAAGAAACAAGGGCGGACGGCGCCATCCGCTTCGATCACGGTTGACACCCAGGGCGCATTACAAACCGGCGCAACAGCAGGCGTTTGCCCCAGGTGCGAGCGGAAGTGGCGGACAATTCGCCGCAGCTTCGGCGCGTCTTCTGCGACGTATCCTGACTCGATGTCGGCCCGGTGCTCTTGAATGAGCATCTCTATTTCCCGCTCGAGCCGGTCAGCCTCGCTAGCATCCAACGCAACGCTGGCCTGACGTTCTGACGGCCATCCGTCAGCCCGGTTGAAGGCCTCGGAGGTTAAATCGGCGGCCAGAAATGAAATCGAATTCAGCCCGATTTGCTTCGCGGTGTGAAGCGTTTCCCGGAGGGTGGCAAAATTCGCTTTCTGAACCGTCGACCGTCCGCGAATTGCCATCTGGGGCCGGAGCCGGTGAACCTCTTGAACGCCCTGCGCCATCTTGTCACACGCGCCTGGGATTCTGCGAATCCGGTCGTGAACCTCTGGCGGGCCATCCAGCGATACGATGACGTCGTCGATGGCTCGCGCGACGGCTCGCGCAAAAGGATGAAGCAGAAGTCCTGCCGTGAGCAGCGTGATGCGGATGCCTTCCGCTCTAAAGAAAGCGCTGAGCGCGGCAAGGTCCGTATGCATTTGCGGCTCGCCGCCGGAGAAGACAACCCAGCGGACCCGCAAAGCGCGGATCGATTCGAGATGGGGTTGAAGGTCGCGCGCGGTGATCTCCCGCGTTTGCCGGATCCTCCAGATATCACACATCACGCAGCGGCAATTGCAGCGATTATGGGGAAAAAGCACCAGGATGGGCAGCGTGTGGATGCGGTCGTCGCGCGCGGATTCCCTCATCGCGGGCGCGCGCAGTGTGGAAGCGGAAGCATTCGTCATGAATAGCTCGTCTGAAGGTTTAGGGCGCGCCGCGCCAAGTGGCAGATGAGGACCGCCGGCTGCTGGCACGCGGAATCGAAATACGCGCCTCTTCCCGCTTTTGCAAAGATGGGCCTTTCCTGCTCGCCGAAAACCGGCTCCAAATACCGGACAAGCTCAAACTGTTCGGGCCGGAACGCCTCTCTAATTTCACCAGGCGTGTGGGGGAAAGCGTCGATTTCGATGGCTTCGCCTAAATGACGGAACCCCGTTTGCCAGCCTTTTGCGTAAGCCGCGGGATGCAAGCTGGTCAAATAAATGTCCGCTCTCTGTTTCGCAACCCGTGACATCTCGCGGGCGAACGGGCCAAGCTCACGGATGTGGTCTAAGGCAAAAGAACAGACGAGGAGGTCGGTGATCGAGGAGCAAAAAGGCAACTCCACGCATTCCGCCCTTACGAGCCGGCCGCGCAGCGCCGGTTTGGCCGCAGCCGTAGCGAGCATGGCGGATGATAAATCGACCCCCATTCCTGACCGGGCGCCTTGGCGCAGGATTTTTTCCAGCCACCGCCCTGTCCCGCAGGCAATATCAAGAACATGCTTGCCCTCGACGCTCGGGAGCAACGCCCGGAGGATGCGTTCTTCGAGAGCGATGAGCGGGTTTGGGTCATGATCGTAGGTCTTTGCCCAAAGATCGTACCCTTCTCTAGCCGGAACGGTCCTCCTGCCTGGAGTAGGCCGGAATGGCGCGCGAGAGATGACTCCCGGCCCGGATTCTTTTCTTTCCATTGCTGTTTACTCCGGAGATGTTTAGAGCCCATCGAGGAACTCACAAACTCTCCACCTTCGGCTTGCGGAGGTTCATCATTCGCTGCGCCCAGCGCAATTCAAGGGGAAAGGAATAAAGTCTCAGCCAATACCGCCAGCCGCTCAAAGCTTTTAGCGCCCAGCGCGCCCAAGCCGGCAAACGGATATCTTGCACAGTCGGCCAGCGTGAGGAGACGACCAATTCGAAGTTGTCGATCCGCCGTTTGGTTGCCGGCTTCAGCCACGGGGTTGAAGGGTCTTTTTGGGTGGCAAAACGCTGCCACCGGTCCGTCGCCCATTCATCCGGTGTGGCTGGAAACTGAATGTCTTTTTCGACGCGGCCATACATCCGGTCGCGCTGGGGCACCGGCGTGTAATGCTGAACGACGATCTCCGCATCGGGATTCAACCGTTTCAGTTTTCGAATGAAACGGAAACATTCCTGAGTGTCGCCCTCCGGGTCTCGAGGGTTGCCGAAGATGATCGAGAATTCAGGGATGATTCCAAACCGGCGGATGCGCGAGGCAAGCTCCAGAGTGTCCTCGGCTTTCAAATCTTTATTCATCTCTTTCAGGACACGGTTCGACCCGGACTCGGCGCCGAAGAAAATCATGGCGCAACCGGCGCTGCGGATCGCCTCCCAGGTGGCGTCCGAATATCTCATCATGATGTCGGCCCGGGCTTCACACCACCAGCGCAGGCGGAGTGGCGCCAGACGGTCCGCCAATTCGCGCGCGTGATCTTCACGAAGGAAGAAGTTGTTATCGTAAAACTGAACGGCGTCCACCCCGTAACGGCTCGTAAGGTGATGCATAATCGCCTGCGTTCGCGCGGGCGGCTCCATCTTTTCGCGGCTGCCGGCGAAGGTGACGACTCCGCAGAAATTGCAGCGAAACGGGCAACCGAGGCTTGCCTGATGGACCGCTGTCCGGCGTCCCAGGAAGGTAGGCAGAAGATACTTCTCAGCCGGGATGCGATGATACGGATACCACGGAAAGCCGCCAGGCGATGTCATGGGCCGTTCAGGGTTGTGGCGCTGATTCCCTTCACGATCCTTGAAGGAGAGCCCGGGGATCGCCGCCAGGTCGCGTTGCCCGCGAATGGCCAGAAGCAACTCAAGGAAAGTGGTCTCACCCTGGCCCCGGATTGCAAAGTCAACGTAGGAAGCGCTGAGCGCGGCTCCGGTGTAGTTTGACGGGAAGTATCCGCCCCAGACGATGGGCACGTGAGGGAAGCGCGTGCGGATTTCCCGGCAGCTCGCGACGGCGCCTACGGTCTGCGGGCCTGGCATGACGGTTACAGCAAGGAGCTCTACCGGATGTTCGCGCAGGAGCCCGGAAATCGTTTCTGTAGGTCCGGCGTCAAGATTTCCGTCCACAATGGCATATTCCTCACGGCCTTCGAGGACCGCCGCAAGCGAGAGAACCGACAGTGGAAATCTGCGGTTGCGAAATCGGGTCGCTTTCGGGTTGTAGAGTACGATCATGGTTTCAAGCGCGGCGCTCGCGCCGCTCAAAAGTCAGCAACGTGTGATCGGCGATGGCGCGGAATACAGGCAGGCGGCCTAACAGGCGATCGACTTTTACCGCCACACCCAGGGCGCCGGGGGACCGTTGCGCCAAGGGCTCTAAATAAGATGGTGGCACGGTCACTCCGATGCCCATTCGCCCCGTCAGTCTGAATTCAAGCGCGAACGCGCGGGCTATTTGACGGACCGATGGATAATAGACTTGAATCGTGGCATTTCCCGCGAGCCGGGCAATGCCGCCCTGATGGCGAACGCGCCGGAAGGCTTTGCCCGGGTTTGCGTGAAGAAGATACCAGAGCGTTTCCCAGGCGCAGAATTTTCCGAACACACAGATCGCGATGGCGGCCCGAGGCTTCAAAAGCGGCGCGAGACCGCAAGCCACTCCGGTGAGATCCTTCACGCAGTTCAGGCCGGAGAAATTGGACAAAACTCCATCGAAATGCCCGGCAAATCCTTCTTCTTGAAGAGCCGTGATTTCCTCGATGCGGAGGACGCGAAAGCTCAGCCCAGCATGGAGCGCGCCTTGCCGGCGCGCCTCATCCTTCCGGTGGCGGGCCACCTCGATCATGCGCGGCGCAGCGTCGCACGCCATGACCTCCACACCCCGCGTGGCAAGCCGGACTGCGTCAAAACCGTCGCCACAGTTGATTTCCAAAATGCGCTGACCCGGCACAAAGAGCTTGTCCAATTCACGGGTGACGGCCTCCCGCTGCGCGCGCCCTATGCGCGTGGCGGTGAAGTGATCGTCGTATGCGAAGGCCAGCGCGTCAAAAGGAGCTTCTCCCGGCGGAATTTGGAGCGCGGAAGTCATCATAAAATCACCAAACGCGATGGCGGTCTCGCCAGCCGGCCCATGAGTTGAAAGGCTGCGGATCAGGCTTCGACCTCTTCAAAAGACGTCTGAAGACCTGCGCGCGCGAGCCTGATTTCCCCCTCGAGCCGGGCAAGGGTTAATGTGTCAGATGGCGGAGCGCCGGCGGGGCAGTCTGTGGCGTTGCGCAGCCGGTGGAGCTCAACTTCAGAGCGCAGGAGATGATCTGCAAACTGATAAAAGTGGCGGGAATGGCGGCCCCGGATGAGGTAGTCACGGTCGGAACCCTCAGCCCAGGTTTTGGCGCTAACGAGACGCGATGAAACTTCCTCGAAATAGGGGGTGCCCTTGATAGGATAGGACACGGTCGTGAGAAAGACATCCGGGTCTGATCGCTTGACGTGCTCGATGGTGGCTTCAATATCTTCCAGCCCCTCGCCATGATAGCCCCACATCAGGAACATTCCGGTCTTAATGCCGCGGGATTTAGCCAAGCTGACGGCAGCCTGTACCTGTTCCACCGTCACGCCCCGCTCCATGGCGTCGAGCACGCGCTGCGAGCCGCTCTCCGAGCCGATCCAGATGCGGAAACAGCCCAGCCCGGCAAGCGTATCCATCACCTGCGGTCCCAGCCGGTCGGCGCGAGAGATGCACTCAAATGGAAGTTTCAGTCCACGGCGCTTCACCTCCGCTGCGTAGAGATCAAGCCAGCGGGGGTGGATTGTGAAAACATCATCGGCGATCCAAGCCATGTCCGGATGGTAGCGGTCGATCAGCCATTCGACTTCGTCTACCACCGAAGCTGGCTTTCTCCGCCGGTGCGTCTTGCCAAATACGCCGTGACTGCACCACCGGCAGTGGTAAGCGCATCCGCGCGCCGTGATAAAGGAAACTGAACCCTGGCCATGAGATTTGCGCCATGTTTTCACATAGAGTCCGATATCGATGGCTTCGCGGTCAGGCCAGGGCTGGGCGTCGATGTCAGGTATGCGCGCGCGCGGAGGCGTTTGGAAAACCGAGCCGTCCGCCGTCCGGAAAGCGATGCCGTCGATTCTGCCCAAGGCTTGCAGGGACTCAGAAGACCCTACTTTCCCAACCCGGAATGCAGGGATCAGATCTTCAAGCGTGATTTCTCCTTCGCCTATAGCGACGGCGTCGGCTCCGGCGTCCAGATATTCTTCGATATATGCCGCGGGTTCTGGTCCGCCAACTACTGTTTTCCACCCTGCGTTCTTGGCCACCCGGAGGATGTCGAGGACATTGCGCCTGGTCATGAGGTTGGCGTAAACCCCGAGGACTGCGGGCGGTCCGGAGTTGAGCAACGCAAAGAGCTCCTGGCGTGAGGAGAATGTCGAATCGAAAACTTCAACGCTAAACCCTCTGGCCCGCAGATGGGATGAAATGTAAAGAATTCCCAGGGGAGGATAAGGCTTCATGACCTGAAGCTCTTTAGGGTCTTCATACAAGAAATAGCCGTGCGTTAATAACAAATCCATTGGTTTTTCCACAAGCGCAACGGGCCGGGCCTATTGCCGCTGACCGAGACTGCCTCAGCAAATGGCGCTGCGCGCAACCAGGGTCGGCTTGTCATTCCTGCAAGTCGTTTCCATGTGGCGCACAATGTCCCAGAGGCGGGCAACCCGATCCGCCTTTTCGAAGAAGGGTTGATCTTCGGAGCGATGGATTGTGTTCCTCTCAGTCCTCGCTCCCCGCCACATCTCCACTTCAGCGTGCAGCGCGTCCCGGAGCGCGCGATAAAATTCGTTGGTGTAAGCGCCTTTGAACATGATTGCCAGGTCGTCGCTATCCACCCAATTTGTTTTCGCGCCCAGCTCTTCGCTTACCCGCGCGTAAAGCTTTGTGCCAGGTAGCGGATAGGTGACCGACACACCGATATCGTCCGGCTGGCTATCACGAACCAGCCCGATGGTTTTCTGAATGTCCTCCCATGTTTCACCTGGATATCCGAACTGGAGAAAGAAGCAGGCGCGGATGCCTTCGTTCCGCAGATTTCCGCGCGCGGCGGGAATTTGATCGAGGCGCGTGCTCTTTTCCATAGCGTCCAGAATTCTCTGCGATCCTGATTCAACGCCCATCCAAACCTCATTGCAACCCGCTCGCCGCAAGGCGCGGACATTCTCCGGGACCATCAGGTCGACACGGGATTGCATCTTAAAAGGCAGCGCGGCCTGACGCCGGTCCACGGCGTCCGCCAGTTGCGAAGACCAGTGGGGCTTTAAAGCGAAAATGTCATCGGCAAACCAGATGTGATGGGCGCCGAAATCCTGTTTAAGCTGGCGCATTTCCTCCGCCACTGTTTCGGCGGATCGCGTGTGAAACGAGCTTCCGTAGATGGGTTTCGCGCACCAGTTGCATTGGAAAGGGCATCCCCGGCTGGCCACAGCATTAAGCGAAAAAAAACCGTGAGCTGACTCCCATAGCTCGCGATAGCGGCTTATATCGATGAGGTTGCGGGCCGGGAAAGGAAGGTCATCCAGGTTTTTAATGAGCGGCCTTGGGGACGTTCGGATAACTTTACAGGTTTCGCTGCGCCAAAATGCCAACCCTGGAATTGTTTCTACCGCATCGGTGAAAGGTCTTGACCATGGGGTTTTCTGCGAAACGCCGGCAAGCGTCTGAGTGAGCTCGGTGAGTGTCCGCTCCGCCTCTCCGTGCAGAACAAAATGGAATCCTTGCCGCAGGTACTCCTCGGTGTGGTCCGATGCATCCGATCCGTTCACCGCCACAATGGCGCTTGTCCGGCGCGCTGCATCAAGCATTCCGAAAGTCACCTCGCGCATGCGGGCAAGGCACATTTTGGAAAGAAAATTGAAATTGTCCTCGCAAATAGCGACAATTTGCGGGCGGTGGCGCGCCAGCGCGGCCGGGAATCCACGCACAGGGTCTTCCAGCATCGTATCGAAGAGAGCTACAGAGAACCCATGTTGCCGGAGCAAAGCCGCCGCATAGAGCGTGCCCAGCGGCGGATAGGGCTGCATCTTCCGAACCTGTTTCGGGTCGTAAAAGAGATGATAGGAATGAGTCAGGAGAATATCAGCCATCGTCGTCCCGCTTACAGGGTTTTGTGTTTCTTCACGAATTAGATTTCACCGGCCAGCCGCGCCGAACCAGATTTGATTGGTTTCAGCAAACTTCCTGCAAACTATGGCTTAAGGTCTGACCGGTTAAAAGTGAGCGCCGTGTGACTAGCCGCTCTGTCGCGCGCGCCGCCCAGAGTTCCCAAGGGAAGGCCAATCGCTGCGTACGCAATCGCCAGCGCACCGGGGCGCCCAGCGCCACACGGAAACCTCGCTTTAACCATGGACGCCCGGCTGTAGCGCGCCTGATCTGGTTGTTCAAGAGGAAAAACTCCAACATGCGCCGGAGCCGCCGCATGGGCTCACCTTGCAGCCACGGAAGGGTGTTCTTTCCCAAAGGCAAATCGTTCCAGTCTTCCAGCGCCTGCGGCTCGCGCAGACCCATTTGTCTTAGTTGGGGCCAGATCGGAATGCCGGGATACGGGGTAAAGATATTGGGTGAGAAGCTCACGTTCGAGTGCCGTCTGGCAATCTCGCTCATCACGGAAAATGTCTGGACGCGGTCCGCCTCGGTCTCGCCAGGGTATCCGAGGATCACATTGAACGTGACCCGGATGCCCGCCTTCTCCGTCTTTCTAGCCGTTTCAAACATATCGTTGATCCGCTGGTGCTTCTTGTTCATCAGCGCAAGCACTTCCTGGGAGGCGGATTCCGTGCCAAACCCCATGTGGCTAAGCCCGCTTTCTCCAAGCAGGCAAACGTCCTCGTCGCTCATGCGGCAGAGAAGATCGGTTGAGGCTTGCACGGTCCATCGGAACTTCGCTCCTGCGTTCACAAAACCCTGAGCAATAGCCAGAGCCCGTTTTACATCCACCGGGAAGTTTGAATCCAAAAACGCCACCTCACTCAGGTGATAGCGGCTGACGAGGTCCGTTACCTCGCGCACCACCCGCTCAGCGCGGTAAGCGTTGAAGCGGCGCTTGTAGAAGACCTGGTCCGTGCAGTAATTGCACGAATAGGGGCATCCCACACTCGTCGCGTAACCCATTTCGCGCTTACCTCGAATTCTCGCGTAAGCGTCAAAATCCGCCAGGTGGTACGAAGGCGGCGGCAGGTTATTGATATTTTCAACTGGCCGTTCGGCTTCGTGAATGATCTCGCCATCCTTTTTGTGTAAAATGCCGCGGACTCCATCCAACCCTTTCCCGTCAGCCAACCGGCGGATAATCTCCAGCAGCGTCAGCTCGCCTTGCCCCCGGACAATAACGTCTACAAAGTCCGGCCGAATGGTTTGTTCGGGGGTAAGACTCGGGTGCCATCCGCCGAAGACGATGGGCAATTTAGGATGCGCCGCGCGAATTTGGCGGGAGATTGCCACCGCCGTCGCGATCATCGGGCCGGTCAAGACAGATACGCCGAAACAGACGGCATCTTCGGTTTCGCGCAGGATTCTGTTTTGGCAATCAGAAACAATGGCCCCGTCGATGAGGCAGACGTCGAACCCTTCGGCCAGCAAGGGCGACGCGAGCGATAACAGGCACAAGGGCGCTCCCAGCGGCGGACCGCCATAAGGTGGATAAAATAAGACAACCTTTTTTCTCATACGCAACTCGGCGCCGCCGCCGGCTCGAGCGGCTTGGCGTCCACATTGGGCTTCGGAAGCGTCAGGATATTCTTCAGCTTGCGGTTAACCCACAACTCGACTGGGAAGGCATAGAAATCATGGTCAAGCCGCCAGCGGGATGGATAGCTTGTAACGCGCTTTATTGATGTTGCCAGCCGGTTGTGGGGATTTGTGGCGATTGGAGCGCGGTCAAAAGCGATGCGCAGATAGTCGCGCATCGTCTGGATGCGTTGGTGCTCCTTTCCTTTAAGCCACGGTAATACCGTATACCGCGGAAAATAGTCCACCCAGCCTTCCAGCGTTTTCGGCGTTTCGATCCCGATCTCCTGGGCACGATGAAAGATGGGCGAACCGGGATAGGGCGTAAAAATATTGGTCCAGAATTCGGCGCCCGAAAACCGGCGGCAGACATCCATCATAAAGTTGACCGTTTCGCGGCGTTCTTTTACGCCCTCGCCTGGAAATCCGAAGATGATATTGAAGGATGGGATGACGCCGGCTTTCAAACAACGTTCGGTAGATTGATAAATATTGCCAAGGTCTTGGAATCCCTTGTTCATCAGCCTCATTACGGTGGGTGAGGCGGTCTCTATGCCCTGGCAAATCTGATGCATCCCCGACCGTCGAAGCAGCTTCAGGTCCTCCACGCTCAGGCGGGCGGTCAAGTTTGTGGTGGCCTGTATGCTCCACTTGAAACTGGCCTCGGCTTTGATAAGGCCCTCGGCAATCATGAGAGCGCGGTCAAGGTCTACCAAAAAATTGTCATCGGCCATCCAGAGCAGTTCGAGCTGATAGCGGCGAGTCAGGTCAAGCGTTTCGTCTACTACCTGCTCAACCGGCAGCGCATTCCACTTCCGGCCGTAAACGCCCGCGTTCGTGCAGTAGGCGCAATTGAAAGGGCAGGCCAGACTGGAAACATACATGGCCCATCTTCTGCCGCAGACGCGCTCATACGCGTCGAAATCCGCTAACTGGTAAGCCTTCGCCGGCATCGAGGTAAGCGGTTTCACGGGGCGTTCTGGGGTCAAATGCATCCTGCCGTCGCGTTTGAACCCAATGCCCTGGACGTCGTCGAGTGAGGCCCCGTCGCCAAGGCGCTCGGCCACCTGGAGCATGCTCTCCTCGCCCTGGCCGCGGATAATAATGTCCACATATTCAGCCGCCAGCGTTTGGGCGGGCAAGAGTGAGGGATGCCAGCCCCCCAGGATCACCGGGAATTCCGGGTTCCATCGCTTAACCGCTCGGGAGATTTCCACCGTCTCACTGATCATAGGTCCTGTGACCAGCGAGATTCCGAGGCATAGGGCGTCTTTGATCTCTTCCAAAACACGCTTTTTGTAATCGGGTGTGATTGTGGAGTCGATGATGCGAACGTCGTAGCCAGCTTGAAGCAAGGGAGTGGAGATGGCCAGAAGGCCCAGCGGAGCGGTTGCTTCGATACTCGAAAAGGAAGGGATGAAAAAAACAATCTTCTTGGACGTATTCATGGCGCCAGTCCTGGATCCTTTCAATCTCTCCTAAGTCAGCGAGCCCTTCGGGAACTCGTCCGTCATCCCATCAGCCCGACCTCGTTATGTTACGAACTAAGTTGGGATCGTTTGTAATCCGCGTGTCAGAACTTCGTAACAAATTCGCACCGGCCTGCTTCTATGCCGCTGCCCGCCGGGCGGGTTCACCGGAAGAACAAGCTCCCAGTTGCAACTCAATAGATTTCCCGTGTAAGGTCAAAGCCGATGAACAGCCCTCCGGGTTTATCGGCCCCGGGATCGCCCAAGAAACTGGCTCGGGTAGCCGCGCGCTGTGAAACCGTCACTCCCGGACTGTTGGTGAATCCAAAAGTGAAAGAGTGGCGCCATATTTTCTTCTGGATGCCGAAGGCATACGCCGGGCGGTGAATGCCCAACGGCCTGCCATTGACAAGCGTAGGGATCACTTCCGCCAGCAGCGCCACCGTCGGCCGTATGTCCACCGCCATCCCGGAGCCCAGGGAAAACGCGTTGTGCCCGGGCAAGTCGAGGATGTCTCGTGATCTGTAAGTAAAGACCTCCTGCAGCGGCCGGTCGTTCAACGAAATAGTTGGAACCAGATAGAACTGGGCGTGAGATGTGAGGCTCCGGGAAAGGATCCCTTCAAAGTTCTCTGTATAGTTCTTGAGGAAATCATTTTCGCCTTCGATAGAGAACCGGACCGCAATATTTAAAGGTTTTCCGTCGTGTTCATCCAACAAATTGTAGGCCGCCATAAATTGAATGGGGCGCGCAATGATGCTGGGTTCACGGAAAACGCTGACCGAGAGCTTATCGGTAACGCCATAGCGCAAACCAAAGGAAGGGATGGCAAAGCCATCCAGCCCTAGCAGCGCGCCGCCTCGCGCCGGCCCCGAGAATGCAGGATCAAAGGCGAAGCGGTGCGCAAAGTTGATGTAGAACCCGTGCCGGTCCAGACGCCGCCCTGTCGGTAGAGTCACCAGCACGTCGTCCCCAGGCTCATAAATTTTCGGCTTTTGCTTTTTTCCCTCTTGAGGTGATTTGGGTTGTAGTTGTAGAGGATGACTCTGGTTTCCGAGGAAGCGGACATACTCTGCCACCGCTTCGATGTCCTGCTCTGACAATTTACCGCCCCAGGCAGGCATCGCCGTGCCGCGCTTCCCATTTTCGATGACGGTGACGATGTCCTGATCGGTAAGGTTCCCCTGGACATTTGGCGCGGTGAAATCCGGGGTTCTCATCGCGGCGTTCCCTTTGCCATCAGTGCCGTGACACGCCGAACACTTGGTCTCAAAAATGCGCAACCCAGCCGAATGGCTTGCCAGAAGCGCCTTCTGGTTCCCTTGCGGCGCCATGGCAACGGCGGGTTGGACTTCCGAAATCGCGTGGGTAGATAAATTCAAGAGATATTCCTTCCCTCCGCGGCTCAGCATTACCGTGGAGGTGGAACCGTCAACAAACTTTACCCCCAGCGTGTCAGCCAGAGGCGGCGCCTTTGCAGGAAGACGATCTGCGCTGGGAGGCGTCGTAACAGACGGGCGGTTCAACCCCGCGGATGGAGGCGCTTCTGTGGCAAATAGTCCGGCTCCCCGGATGGCGCAGGCTTCTGCGATGATGAGACAGACTCCTATTACGATGAATCGCCGGCTCATTGTCATTTCATCCTCCAACTTGGTGTTTTGGCGCCTGCGAGACGCGGCGCGTTAATGGCTCACTCATGCTGGTGGCCGCGAGGGGGACCCTTGAAGCGCATTCGGCTTCCGCCGCGCTCACGGCCTGGAACCCAGCTCCGTCTGCCGCCGGAATAAGTTCAAAAAGGGCGTTGCGAATTTCCCGGCGGAACGTATCTACCGAGAAGGCGGCGCCGATGCTTTTCCGCGCGCCCGTCTGAAGCGCAGCGCGGAATTCCGCGTTTTCGAGCCATCGCTCAATGCATTTTGCCAGGGCGCCAGCATCGCCAGGCTTCGTAAGCAAACCGTTCACCCCGTCCTGAATGACTTCCGGAATCCCACCCACGCGCGATCCGATCACGGGGACTCCCCACTGGAGCGCTTCCAGAGCTACAAGCGGGAGACCTTCATTAAACGTTGAAGGAATGACCAGCGCGTCCAAGATGGCGTAAATGGGATTCGGATCTTCCAGGTAGCCTGACCAGTGAACCCTTTTCTCTAAGCCCAGGTCCCGAATGCGCGATTGCAGGAAGCGCGTGTAAGCAAGATCCTCGTGGCTGCTTTTGTCCGGGGCCCCTACAAAAACAATCTGGATTTCCCACCCTCGCAGAACGAGTTCCCGGGCGGCCTCGAGGAGGATATGCTGGCCCTTCTGGGGGTTGATGCGGCCCACTACGCCCACAACAGGCTGCTTCGAACTCCTGAGAAGAGCCGCGAGCGCGGCGCTCAACGGCGTTGACGGCGCCGGAAATCGCGGCTTGCGAACAGGGTTGTAAATCACCTGGATTGACCCCTCCAAAGACGGCTTGCTCTTTGCTAACGATGACGCCGCCGTCTTCGAGCAAGCCACAATTTTCGTCAAACGGCTTGAGGCCCATCTGGCTACGAGCAAATCCGCGCCCCGCGTCATCGTCATGTGAAGATGAAACAGCGAAGGGCGCCCTGTAAACTGGGCGGCCAGAACACCTGCTACGAGGCAGCGTGGGCTGTTGATGTAAACGAGCTTCACCTTCCGGGCGCGGATGATTCGCGAGAGCTGAAAAGCGCAATGGAGACTGCGGAGCGGGAACGAGGCGATGTCGTAAATCGATTTCCGGCCGCTGCGGTAGCGTCCCAACGGAAAATACAACGTCTCAACGCCGCGCCGGCGAAGCTCGGCCGCAAACGGACCTTCATCGGGAAAAGCCACAAGTGGGAGAAACTCCGGCTCCAGGGCGCGCAAAGCCTCATCCAGAACGCGCTCGGCGCCAGACCGCCAACTCTGCTGCTCGAGGAAGAGGATGCGCTGCCTCGCAGCTCCATGCTGGATATTTCCGGCGAATGCAGAACGGCAGTCAGCGGCCGCGTGAGCGTATGCGCGCTCCCAGCGAGGAGATTCTAATCCGTATCGCAATGTAGCCACGACGTGGTGCTTCAACCGTTGAGCAACATAAAACCATTGCTTCCAACCTGCCGCCAAATGAGAACGAAGAGTCGAGTTCGGGGTATGGACAGCTTGGTTTGGCCGGTGGATTGGGAAAAGGTGGCTTCGCTGGATGGCCCGCCAAGTGGCCGCCTCCTGGATAAACTCACGATGCAGGAAGAGACCGAACTTATTACCGGAAAAATTGTTAAGGGCCGAATCCAGCCCGTAACGATCCACCCATAGGGCCAGTGGGCTTGGCAAGCGCAGTACGACCTGGGAGGAGACCGGCGCCGGGATGGTTGCGCCGAATAGGCGTGCGGCAAGCAGAAACACAACGCCAACCATCTCAGACAACGGCCGGCTCTGCTTGAGACGCTCACAGAATCGATCCCAGAAAGCGGCGTCGAGGGCTCGATGATCGAGGAAATATGCGATATCCAGCAAAGAACATAGGCGGCACCAATTGTGCAAAATATGCCGAAAGACGTGCAGGGCCTGGAAGATCAGCTCATCCTCTTCCGGGAGCGCATAAAAATGCGTGGGCTGTCCTGACGGCTGGCCCGGAGGATTGGCCAAGGGGCTTAGGTGGCGCAGTTCGAGTTGAGCCAACGGATTTCCCGGCAAGTTGAGCGGAATCTTCACTGGGCGGGAATCCCAAAAAAGGTAATGCAGCTCTATGGTGCGGGGAAATGCGCCAGAGTAGAGATCATTCCTGCTCAAGGGGCTCCGAGGGCGGCGGGTGTTATGGAAATATACAATCGGATGACCCTCCGTCCGCTCCTTGCGAAGATAGCCCGCCGCTTTCAAAGCGCGTTCCGCGCGGCTCACCGAATCCCGGGCCACCAGGTAGTCGTAATCGTAGGTGGTTCGCAGGAAGATGTCTGGGCAGTATTGGGGAATCAGAGCAAAACCTTTCAGCGCAGCGTATGGGACGCCGGCGCCCTCCAGGCATCGATTGATTGAATCGAACTCCCCGGTCATGGCAGCGACCCGGACGCGGTGGTCCGCAAGGTTGCTTTCCAACCGCTCGCCGGTTTCGGGTGGGATCCGGTTTTCTTCTCCCACTTCCTTGAGGCGATTCCAGAACAGAAGCGCGATGCCGCTGTGGTCGAGCCATTCCAAAGCGTGTTCCCAATCGCGTCTGCCCATGCCTGCCAGGCGGGCAAGCTGCTGCACAGACGCGGATGGCGCCAGCAGGCAGCCAACAATTTCGCGCGCGATGGCTCGATTCACAATCCGTCCTCCCCAAGATCGTGACGCTTGAGCAGGCCTCGGTACAGTCCGGCGGCCTCCGCGGGATCACTGCCATAGGGCAGACGATACGCCGGCAAATCCCCCAGCGTGCGCAAGATCGCGTTGCGCTCTGGCTCAAAGCGCGCGTCATCTTCGAAAGGCAAGCTTTCCCTGAGCCGCGCGCGCAAATCGGAAGACGGCATACGAATCAACCGTGGCCCCTGGCGCGCGTTTCTCTTCAGAAAAACACAGCTCACAGGCGTCACGCTGCGCGCTTCAGAGGGCTGGAATGGGCGCTTCTCAAGACACAAGAACGTCAAGGCCTCATAAGTGAATGACAGGGTAGAAGCCGTGATCTCCGGCAGAAATTCAGCCGTTTCCGTTCGGAACGCAGCAGGCCAGAACTGCCCCCAGGCTCGTATGCCGCCGTTTCCGGCCTCGATAAATGCGGCTTGGTCGGCGTGGAATTCCAATCCGGCTTTTCCCGCGAGATAGGCGGACGTCGTCTTCCCGCTTCTGGGCGGACCAAAAATCAGAAGGCCTTTGCCCGCATGGGCAACACACGCGGCTGAAATCTGAATCAGCCCCAGGGCTCCTGCGGTCATGTCAAAGAGCGTCGCCAGAAACACGCTGCTGAACCCCGGCTCGTCCTTCGCCAATTCCTCCGGCAGAAATGCAATGGCTTCGCGCGCTTCCAGATCGACAGCGAAGAAACTCCGCTGCCCAAGATTGACGTAGCGCAATGACTGGCCAGAAAACGCGCGCATACCTGGCCACGGCGGCTTTAAGCCGGCCTGCGTCTCAATGACGATCCTCCACAAAAACTCCGGCTGAGATGAGAGCGGTCCCGGATACGGTTCGAAGAGTCGAGCCAGGTAATCAGAAACCGCCACGCTATTCGTTTCGAGCCGCATCATTCGGTCCATCACCCTGAGGTCCGTTACAAGGTGAGTAGGCGTGAGCCGCCGAAGCGGATCATAGGGTTTCGTCCTGCCCTGCATGATTTTCGGCGCCGGCCACCGGACGCGAGACGGTTCCATCGCCTACGCGCCCCGGCAGAGATCGGCAAGACTTTGCGCGGCAGTCTCGGGATCTCCGCCATACTGGAGCAGCCAGCACTCGCGCCCGGCCAGGCTTTCGATGATGCTCAACTGCGGACTCGGCAGCTCAGCCGTTTCCGCCAAAAGGTCTTCCTCTAAGCGCGTTGACGCCTCCATTGCCGGCGCCCTGGTGAGATGGAATGCGGGGGCAGACTGGCGCTCCAGGAAGATCAGCCAGCGAGGGTCGCAACATCGCGTGCGTGCGATACCCAATTGCAGGACCGGATCGACCTCGTAGGCTGGTTCGCCATTCAGTGAAACACCCACTTCGAAACCATCGAGTTCCGGAAAGAATTGAGGGGCGTCGGGGAGCAGTTTCAACCGCGTGGCCAGTCCCCAGGCGTGAAGCTGGCCATCGCTCCGGGAAAAATAGGTCCAATCGTCGGACAGGAAACTGAAGCCTTTCCGCGCGAGCGCCAGCGTGAGTGTTGACTTGCCCGAACCTGACCGGCCGCACAGAAGAAGTCCACCTCCGTTTCGAACCACGCAACCGCAATGAAGCCCGGTGACGCCTGCCGTGGCGCCCATGACGCTTAACAACGTGGGGAAAATTACCGTCTCCCAGTAAGCCTGATCCGCTGCTAAAGCCGGAGAAAAGCGGCCGATGGCCCGCCGGGTTCGAAGGTCTATCAGCATGGAATTTTCGGAGTTGAATCCGGCAAACACCAGATGGTCAAGGCCGCGAAAGTAGGGCTTCGGCCAAGGTGGCTGCGACTGGCCGTCAGAATCAACCCAGAAACGAAGATTGAAGTCCACGGCTGAAGAGGGCTCGTCGATCTCTAAAAGGCCGCGCCTCGCCGCCGCCAGAATCGGCTCGAAGTTTGTCGCCAGAAGGCAACGTGCCCCGGCCGCCAGATAAAAGCCCTGGAGTGGCGTTTGCGCTGCGCGTTTCAAAAAATCACTCATACTGTCGTGTCACCGCAGTTCATTGAATAAGCTGGCTCCGCAGGAGCGGCAGAATATAGCCCATGGCGCGAGCCGTGGGTTAGCCTTCGGTGACATCACCCTAGGGCGGAGCCGGCATAAAGTCCGGCGCTATAAATCGGGAATTCTAAAAAGCGCAAGAAAAAGACTATCCAAGCTGTTGGCCGGGAATATCAACCGCGTGTAAAGAACTTGCAAAAAATGTCTTTGGTGAGCGTCTTGACTGCCGTTCAGGACGCAGGCTGGCGAAAAACCGTCCCATTTATCTCGTTTGTCTCAAAAATCTCAAAGTGGTCTGATATATTGAGTAAGGGCCTTGTAGCGCAGAGTTTTGCGGTTAAAACTCTGCGGCTTTTGGT
>JBOGJY010000235.1:0-4154 GCA_050745325.1 Terriglobia bacterium | reverse complement strand
ACAACCGCAGTTTTTATGCCGGCCCTGACGGGGCCGGGCAAAACCCACGGCACGGAAAACCGTGCCGTGGGCGAACAAAACGTAGCGCCGGGCTTTATGCCCGGCACATGCCGCCCTAAAGGGCGGCGCTACGTATTTCCCAACGCCCATCAGCCTCAGAACAGGAACTTCAGCGAAAGCTGCACAATCCTGGGGAAATTCTGCTCGAATAGGTTCACTGTGCCGTAGCCTTGCCAGTTGCCGTTGGCTTGGCGTTTGGGCGCGCCGTCGTTCGGGTTGGTGTCAGGGCCGGGAAAGAGCGGCGAATTGGTGAAATTGAACGCGTCCACCCGGAACTGTAACCGTTTGCTCTCCGTGATCGGGATGGTCTTTTCCAGCGTCAGATCCAGGTCAGGAACTGTCGGCTGGCGGACGTAGGATATCCGGTCAGGTTGATTCCCTTGCGAAAATGCCGGGGTCGATGGGAGGCAGTTCAACGGCGCGCCACCGCAGTTGTTAATCCACTCACCGAAAGTCGATCCGCCTTGGGGCGCGTAGCTGTAACCGGCCACGGGCCACCTTCCGGCTATTCCCTGAGGGACGCCGGACTGGGCGGTGAAAATCCAACTCAGCCGCCAGTTGTTGATGATCGCGCCCACGGGGCGTGACGGATTCGGGGCCAGGTACTTTGCGCCTTTCCCGAACGGCAAGTCCCACACCGAGCTCCAAGTCAGGATGTGCGTCCGGTCATCGCTCGTGATTTCGTAAACCTGATTGGCGTCCTGCCAGGGCCAGCCGTTGCGGTAACTGTCAGACTGCATGTTCTTCGAATAGGTGTATGAGACCACGAAACTCATTCCCCGGGATGCGCCGTAGAGCCGCTTCTCGAGCTTCACCTGCAGGGAGTCGTACCAGACCCTGCCGATCGGCATCGTGTAGTCGCCGACCAGATCGAACTGGGGGTAAGGGTTCAGCAGACGCGCGGCCTGGATGGTTGACGACGATCCCTCGTTCGAGCCGGGAGAAACGACGCCGTGAAAAGGATTGGGAACCTGCGAACTGTACCAGTTGCCGACGCAGGAATTGTATGTCCCTTGTTGCAACTGAGGATAGCCTACGTTCCCGGAGAGCGGGGGGTTGCATATACTCCCGGACATCGGGCCGCCGTTGAGGTCGAAATTCCCGTTCACCCAGACGTGGTCCCGCAGATCCCGGGTGTAGTTGCCCGCGTACTTCACATCCAACAGCATATGGCCGGGCAATTGCCTTTGCACGCCCAACGACATAATTTGAACGCGCGGAATACGCCGTCCGGGGAAGTCGAGGTTCGCCTGGTTGCCGACGCTCGTCAGCAGGCCGAGCGAACTGCCGGTGGGCGTCTGCAAGCCGGTTGGAAATGGACTGCCGCTAAGGAAGTAGTTGGTAGGGGTAATGCCGCCATTGAGCGAATCGGTGTACCCGGTGCCTTGGCTGAAGCCCACGGTGGTGCCGCCCTCGATTCCATACGAGTACATCCAGCCCCAACCGCCGCGAAACACGGTCTTCGGATTAATCTCGTAGGCGAAGCCAATTCTCGGACCAATATCCCTCCAATCGGTATTGTAGGCGTCAGTCTGCTGGCCGCCCACGCCCGGGAATTGAATACCTCCATAGAGCGTCCCCAGAGCAGCGATCTCAGCGGGCGTAAAGCCATATTTCAGCCATGCCGGGGTATCCGCCGTGAGGTTGGCTTGGTAGGTGGGATTATTGGTAAGGGGGTTTACACAGGTAACGCACAAACCCCGGTTCAGGCGGTTGTAGCGCTCGCGCAAGCCAAGCTGCACGTCGTAGCGCAAGCCGATGTTCAATGTAAGGCGGTGGCTCACCCGGATGTTATCCTGGCCATAGATGTCCCACATCGGCGTGCCTTCCATGACGTCCGTATTCCAATCCACGCCGCCGCCCGTGGGGTATCCCAGCAATAAACCGGCGAGGACGTTTCCGTCGTCGACGCCTTTGAGCGTGCCCCGGTTCGTGGGGTTATATTGGGTGGGCTGAGTCCCGAAGCTGAAATCGCCGTTGGGACTGCCACCCGGCTCCGGGTCGGCAAAATTGTACTCGCCAATCTCGCCCCCGAACTCGATGTTATGACGGCCCGCGCTCTTGGTGAAGTCGGCGTCGAGAACCGTGTTCTGATAGACGTGGCCGGAGACCTGGTTGCCCACCACTTGCGGGTAAGTCTCGCCGAAGGTGATCTGCGGCAGCAGCTTGAGTGTTGTGGTCGGGGCGGAGGGATAGTTAAGCCCGATGGAGCCGGCGGTGGGCGTTGACAGGGGCCCGTTGGGGAACAGGTCGCGGAAGCGCGCAAAGGAGAGCTTGAAGTCGGCCACCAGGCTGGGTGAAAAGACATGCGTCATGTCCTGGCTGGCTACCCAGTTCTCGCGCATGGTGTTGATGTTGCCGTTTTCCGCCGCGCCCGTGAAACCGCTCGAATCGCGGAATTCATGGCCCTTCTGCCACTCAAACATGCTATAGAACCGGGTCTTGTCGCTGGTGTTGTAGTCGACCCGGACCATGGGCTGGTCATACCGGTATTTGTCGGGAACGTTGGCGATGAAGTTGTTTCGATCTGAGGTGATATTAGCGTTTGGCATGGGGAAGAGATTCATGAGAGCTGCGCCGGTTTTGCTGATGTCGCTGGCGGGAATTGCGTCACCCGCGAACGCCGTCCGGGAGTAGTTATCGTTCGCGCAGTTGCCCAGCGTTCCGCCGGCCGAGTTGCAGACCGTCGTCGTCGGATCGTAAATCGTATACTGGGTCCCTGAGAAATCCCCCTTCCGCTCTGCCGCGGTGGGAACGCTGGTAACGGTGGTGAAGGGAATCGACTCGCGGTATCCCTCAAAGCTCCCAAAGAAAAAGATCTTGCCCTTCTTGATGGGGCCGCCGAAAGTGCCGCCGAACTGGTTCTGAATCACCTTCTGCGTGGGGATACCATTCAAATTGTTCTCAAAGTTGTTAGCGTTCAAGGAGCCGTTTTCGAGATAGTCGTAAGCCTCGCCGTGGTAAGCGTTGGTGCCAGCTTTAGTCACCATATTGACCACGCCGCCGCCAGTCCGCCCATACCGCGCGTCGAACATTTGATCCTGGATATTCACTTCCTGAAGCGCGTCAACGTTGGGCGCGGTCATCCAGGTGCCTTCCGGGCCAAAGCCGGTCATCAGGGTGATGTTGGTACCATTCAGCGTGAAACTGTTGAGGTTGCCCTGCGTGTTGGCGGCTCCGCCCAGAGTGTAGTTGTTCGACACGTCCCAACCCCTGGTTCCGGAGTATCCGCTGGCCCCAAACTGAGTCTGCAAGAATTGAGAGCCGGGCGTCGCGCGCACCAGCATGTAAACTTGGCGGCCGTTGAGGGGAAGGTTGTGGACTAACCGCTGGCTAAGCACCGTCCCGCCCGAGCCGCTGGAGGTTTCAATCAGCGGCGGAACGGAGGTCACGGTGACGGCCTGCGAAAGCGACCCCACTGCCAATTCGAAGTTCATGCCCCGGTTCTGCGCCGCCAGAATCAATACATTTTCCTGAATGGCAGTCCGAAAACCCTGCGCCTTGACCGTCATGGTATAGGTGCCCGGCAGCACATAAGGGATGGTATAGACGCCTGCGCCGCTGGTCGTGGCCGTGTAGGTCTGATGCGTGTCATTCATCACCGCGGTGACGGTGGCGTTCGGAATGACAGCGCCCGACGGGTCCGTAACCTGTCCGGTAAGATTAGACCTAAATTCCTGGCTGGTCAGGTTGCGACTGCCCGCAAAAAACAAAAGGAAAGCGGAAACTGCTATTAACGCCGAATATTTCTTAAAACTTGACATAATGCCTCCCCAAACCAAGCTTACGATTTCATGTGCGCCTTGAAACTTCATTCGCGGGGTGGCGCATACAACCGCGAATTTGTAGCGGCGGCTACCGGGCCGGTTTTTTGTAGCGCAGAGTTTTGTATTTAAAACTCTGCGGCATTTTGCCCGGACCGCCGAAAAACCGCAGGGCTGTTGTAGCGGGGGCCTCTGGCCGCCGGTTTTTTAAGACGTAAGGATCGGCGGCCGGAGGCCGCCGCTACTGCAGCCCTGCGGTTTTTCGGCGGTCCGGGCAAAATGCCGCAGAGTTTTAAATATAAAACTCTGCGCTACAAAAAACCGGCCCGG
>JBOGJY010000234.1:0-6257 GCA_050745325.1 Terriglobia bacterium | reverse complement strand
CTACAGCGGTGTTGCATTCTGGTGTGTGTCAAGGCGATGGATGCAAATCCTCGCCTTGACAATGCGGCGCCGCCCTCCTATGATTCGAAAAGAGGTCTAATATGTTTGGCGGCGGGATCGAGGAAATCGGCTTCATCTTGTTTATCGCGTTCTTGTTGTTCGGACCCAAGAAGCTTCCCGAAATCGCCAAGGTGCTTGGCAAGGGCCTCGGTGAGCTGCGCCGTGCCCGCGACGAGTTGAGGTTTTCCCTCGAAGACGAGATACGCAACCTCGAGCTAGATAAGCAGCACCTTGTCGATCACGTCGTCGAAAGGACGCTCGAGATCGACAAGTACGAGGTAGAGAGAGCCGAAGAACCGGCGCCAGTCTATGGGCACGATAGTACCATCCCCACCCCTGAAGAACCCGAAACCCGGTCCTGAGGAAGAACTCAATGGTAAGCAGATGTCGTTCCTCGAGCACCTCGAGGAATTGCGTCAGCGCCTGATGCACAGCATCATCTCGATTGTGGTCGCGGCGGGTATTTGTTTCTACTTCCGGGAGAAGATTTATGGCCTCCTCGCCGAGCCGCTGACCGACACGCTGACCAAACTCCATCTCCACGAGAACCTGGTTTATACCAACCCGGTCGATCCGTTTAACTTATACATCAAACTTTCTCTGGTGGGCGGTCTCTTCCTGGCGTGCCCGTACGTGCTCTATCAGATATGGCTTTTCATCTCGCCCGGCCTCTACAAACACGAAAAGCGGTACATCTGGCCGTTTATCATCTTTTCCAGCAGCCTTTTTCTGACCGGCGGTTTTTTTGCGTGGAAGTTTGCCTTCCCGGCCGCGCTGGAATTCCTGGTCAATTTTGCCCACAGCTTCACGCCCATGATCACGATCAACGAGTACTGGGACCTGGCGATCCAGATTATCGTCGCAGTGGGCCTGATCTTCGAGCTGCCGGTTGTGATCCTGATCCTTTCGGTCTTCGGGATTGTGACGCCGAAGTTCCTTTGGAAGAACCTGCGCTACGCCGTCCTCGTTACGGCGGTGCTTTCCGCCGCAATTATTCCTTCGAATGATTTGGCTTCTATTTTTATTGTGTGGATTCCCCTGGTTGCGCTCTACATGCTGAGCATCCTACTATCCTGGCTCGTGTGGATGAGGCGTAAGAAGAAGAAGCTCCAGGCAGCCTAACCTACGGCCCTGCGATCCTCAAAATGATTCAAAAATGTGACAAGCTGTTGCTTGCCTTGGCGGTTTTATTGCTGCCGGCCACGTTGGCCGCGTGTCTCCAGGCCCAGGCAGGCCAGTTAGGGCAGGCCGGGCCAGCTTTCAGCGGCCAGCGCGCGTTCGAAAACATCCGGCATCTCGTGGCTTTTGGCCCGCGCCCTCCGGGGTCGCCGGCGCTCATCGCAAGCCGCCAGTGGATCATGCGCCAACTGCAAGGTGATGGCTGCGCCGTGGATCAGGACTCGTTTACGGCGCCCACCCCCCGGGGCAGCGTCAACATGGAGAACCTCATCGTCAAGATTCCCGGTGAAACCCAGTCCGTCGTTATGCTGGCGGGCCACTACGACACCAAGCTCTTCAAAAATTTCCGCTTCGTGGGCGCGAACGACGGCGGCTCAAGCGCGGCTTTCCTGACGGAAATGGGACGGGTCTTGTGTGGCCGCAAGAGCCACCCGAATAAATACACCACTTGGTTGGTGTTTTTCGACGGTGAAGAGGCCATTGAGCAGGAGATGACCCCGACGGATGGGACCTACGGCAGTAGGCATCTCGAGCAAAAGCTTGCGGCTGATAGCGAGCTCAGCCGCATCCAAGCGATGATCCTGGTGGATATGATCGGCGACAAAAGCCTTGACATCCGCCGGGACGATAACTCGACGGGCTGGTTGAACAATCTTTTATTCAAAACAGCGGACCGATTGGGTTATTCGCGGTATTTTCTCCGGGACCAGTCACTCCCGGTCGGTGACGATCACACCCCGTTTATCGAAGCAGGGGTCTCCGCCGTGGATATCATCGACTTTGACTACGGGCCCAACGAAAGTTATTGGCACTCGGCCGGGGATACGCTTGATCACTGTAGCCCCGCCAGCATGGAGATCGTGGGCCGTGTGGTCACGGCCATGCTTAGCGCGCTCGGAAGCTCGCCGCATATAAAATGACACGTTGTTTACTTGATTTTTGCCAGCCCTCTTTGTACTATCGCGGCTGGGGGGAACATCGGAAATACTAATCCTGGAGTGAAAATGAAGCTTCGAATCGTTTCGATTGTTGCTGTTGGCCTTATGACCGTGAGCATCTCTACCTTTGCCGCTAACGGAACGGCGAAGGACGGGGCGCAAATTTTCCAGTCTCAACACTGCGTCATGTGCCACGGAATGAACGGTAAAGGTTATCCCGCCATTCATACCCCGGATTTTACCAGCCAGAAATGGCAAGCTGCGCATTCGGATGCCGAGATTACTCAAGTCATTACGGACGGGAAAAAAGGCACCCAGATGCCCGCTTTCGGCAGTAAACTGAGCGCAAGCCAAATTCAAGATTTGGTGCTCTATGTTCGCTCGTTCGGTAGCGCGCAGAAGCAATGAGCTGCCTTCGAGACTGAGCTTTTCTTGCACGCTAATTGATTCCGGCGTCTGGCGCGTGTGTTCCGGGCATTAGGAGTGCCCGTCTGAGCGCTGGGCGCCTGTAGCTTGCAGGCGCGATTGTGTGTTTTGACGGAGCGAACCGGCTGTTTCCCCGATACGTTCCGGCTCCGTTCCTCGAAAAGACCTTCTATGGATAGAAAATACCGTCAACGCGGTTACGAGGATTCTCACGGGTCGCGTTCCGAGAAGCGCCCGCAGCCGAAACCGGAGACTTTTGGGCCAAAAACCCCCAAGTTTCCCGATGCGCATGAGGTCTCGCGCTGCGCCGGCTGCGGCAAGATTTTGCCGGTCGACGCGGATTTCAGCGGCCGCTGTCCTCATTGTGGATTTGAGCTGCACAGTTGCAAGCAATGCGCTCATTTTGACACTTCGGCGCGGTTTGAATGCAACCAGCCGATTACCGCGCGCATTCCCAAAAAAGACGCCCGCAACGAGTGCAACTTCTACAAGCCCAGGGTTACGCTTGAGCGCCAGACCTCACCCGGCGCTTCACGTTCCGATGATCCCCGCGCCGCCTTCGAGGCTTTGTTCAAGAAGTAGCGCGCATGGCTCTTAGCGCGCCCGTGAGAGACACGGTATCGCATTACTTTCCACTGCTTGGCCACCGCTTGGCTATCTAAAGCAATAACAATCACTTCCGCTATATCTTGGGCCTGTGGCACATGAAGACCACAATCTATTGTATTTTTCCCCTTGACAGCACTATTTCCGAAGCGTTACATTGCTCGACAGCGCAGGAACCCCAAGAGATCGGGTTTTGCGGTTGAATTATGATGTCCAGCAGCAAAGTCCCGCTCCGTAGATTCGAGTCAGCAGAGTGGTATCACTCTGGAATAGCTAAGGGTGATCCCAACCCGGCTTCGTCAAGACAAGAGCGGGCAATGCGTTCGGGTTGAAGGTCATGAAAGTTTGCAGTCGGCTTCCGGAAATAAAAAGAGCTAGCCCGCTAGGAGACTTACTCATCTAACTAATGTGGAGGGTTTTATGGCCGAACGAGAGGTTACTTCTATGCTATTAAATGAATCTCAAACACGCGTGGCGGCCGCCAAGCATGGCGTAGTCTTCCGGCGGTTCTTCACCAAGCCCGGCGTTCATCCGTTTGACGAAGTGGAATGGGAGTTGCGCACCGCCTCCATTCAGAACGAAAAAGGGAAGACGATCTTCGAGCAGCGCAACGTTGAGGCGCCAAAGGATTGGTCGATGACGGCTACGAATATCGTGGCCTCGAAGTATTTCCACGGCAAGCTCGGCACGCCTGAGCGCGAATCGAGCGTGCGGCAGCTCGTCAGCCGCGTGGCGGATACTATTGCCGAGTGGGGCGTTGAAGGCGCCTATTTCCGGGGCGCGGAGGACGCGCAGGCCTTCTGCGACGAGCTTACTCACTTGTTGGTGCGTCAAAAGGCGGCGTTCAACTCGCCGGTATGGTTCAACTGTGGGCTGTGGCACAAGTACCAGCGCAGCTCGCGCGGCACGGGTTGGTATTGGGACCCAGCCACAAGCGAGGTGAAGAAGGAGACGGAAGCCTACCGCCATCCACAATGCTCGGCGTGCTTCATCAATTCGGTGAATGATGATCTGGAAAGCATCCTCACCCTCGCCAAAACCGAAGGGATGCTCTTCAAGTGGGGGTCGGGCACGGGAACCAATCTTTCACCAATCCGCTCCTCCACGGAAACACTATCGGGTGGCGGCATCGCCTCCGGGCCGTTGTCCTTCATGAAGGGCTATGATGCCTTCGCGGGAGTCATCAAGAGCGGCGGCAAGACGCGCCGCGCCGCCAAGATGGTGATCTTGAATATCGACCATCCGGACGTTGTTGACTTTATCGACTGCAAGGCCAAGGAAGAGCGCAAGGCGTGGACGCTGGTGGACGCAGGCTATGACTCCTCGCTCGACGGCGAAGCCTACAGTTCCATCTTCTTTCAGAACGCCAACAACAGCGTGCGCGTCACCGACGATTTCATGAAAGCGGTGGTGAATGACCAGGACTGGCAGACGCGACGCGTGACGGGCGGCGAGCCCATGAACACCTATCGCGCCCGTGACCTGATGAACAAAATCGCCGAGGCGGCCTGGCAGTGCGGCGACCCTGGGATGCAGTTCGACACCACTATCAACAAGTGGCACACGTCGAAAGCCACGGCGCGCATCAACGCCTCGAACCCTTGCAGCGAGTATATGTTTTTGGACGATTCTGCCTGCAACCTGGCGTCGCTCAATCTGCTGAAGTTCCTGACTTCAGACGGCAAGTTTGACGTCGAAGCGTTTCGCCATGCGGTGGACGTGATCATTACCGCGCAGGAAATCATTGTGGATAACGCGAGCTATCCGACGGAAAGGATCACGCGCAACTCGCACGACTTCCGCCCGCTCGGGCTTGGTTACGCGAATCTCGGCGCGCTGCTCATGGCCACCGGCCTGCCTTACGATTCGGACGCGGGACGCGACTCTGCCGCCATCATCACCGCGGTGATGCACGGGCAGGCGTACCTCTCATCTTCCCGCATCGCGGCGGAAGTAGGGCCGTTCGCGGGCTTTGCGGCCAATCGCGACTCGTTCCTGGAGGTGATCTCCATGCACAGGAACGCCGTCAGCGCCGTGAACCCGCGCAACGTGCCGGAGGCGCTGGCCGAGGCGGCAAAGAAAATCTGGGATGAGTGCCTGCAGAGCGGCATGAAGCACGGCTACCGTAACGCGCAGGTTACGGTGCTCGCGCCCACCGGCACCATCGGCTTCATGATGGATTGCGATACGACGGGCATTGAGCCGGATCTGGCGTTGGTGAAATACAAGAAGCTGGTGGGCGGCGGCCTGATTAAAATCGTGAACAATGTTGTTCCCACCTCGCTTCTCAAGCTCGGATATAGCGACCAGCAGGCGGCTGAGATCGTGAATTATATCGACCAGCGCGGCACCATCGAGGGCGCGCCACACTTGAAGCCGGAGCACCTGCCCGTCTTCGATTGCTCACTCAAGCCCGCAAACGGCAAGCGCGCCATCCATTACATGGGTCACGTGCGCATGATGGCCGCAGTGCAGCCGTTCATCTCCGGCGCTATTTCAAAGACCGTCAATCTGCCGGAAGAAGCCACGGCAGAAGACGTTGCCAATGCCTTCACCGAGTCGTGGCGTCTGGGCATCAAGGCTATCGCCGTCTACCGCGACGGCTCAAAGCGCACGCAGCCGCTCAATACGTCTGACGCAAAGCCAAAAGAACAGGTTTCAGGCGCCAGGGATCAGGCGCCAGAAAAAGCCGTAGGGGCGCCGCTTGCTGCGCTCTCGCAGGTTGCCGCGGCCGCAGCCGGAGCGCCCGCGCAAAGCGCGCGTCCGTTCCGGCGCAAGCTGGCCGACGAGCGCCAGGCCATCACCCATAAGTTTTCCGTAGGCGGGCACGAAGGCTACATCACGGTTGGGCTTTATGAAGGTGGAATGCCCGGCGAAATCTTCATCACCATGGCCAAGGAAGGCTCTACCGTCTCCGGTCTGATGGATTCGTTCGCCACGGCGGTTTCGCTGGCGCTGCAATATGGCGTTCCGTTGCGCGTGCTGTGCGATAAGTTCAGCCATACGCGCTTTGAGCCAAGCGGCTGGTCGAGCAACCGTGACATCGGC
>JBOGJY010000233.1:0-5029 GCA_050745325.1 Terriglobia bacterium | reverse complement strand
AATCCAGCAATACAATCTCTCGCCTATCGGCGCAGAGCGCAGCCGCAACTTTGATTTGGGCGTGGATCAAGGCTTGTGGAACGAGCGCGCCCTGCTCAGCGTGACTCTCTTCCATGAGCAGTTCTACGATCTCATCGACTTCGTGCCGGATAGCGCCCTTCCCCAACTTGGCGTGCCTGGCGCAGTGGTGGCGGCCATTCCGTTCGGCGCGGAGATCAATTCGGACTCCTATCGCAGCCAGGGCGCCGAAATTGATTTCCAGATAAGCCTAGCCCGGAACCTCAGCGTGAAGGCTGGGTACACTTATCTCGATGACGTCGTGACGCGGTCGTTTTCGAGTGACGCCCTCAGTCCGTCGTTTAACCCGGCGTATCCGGGCATTCCGATTGGAGTGTTCGCGCCGCTGGTGGGCGCCCGCCCGTTCCGCCGCCCGCCGCATTCCGGAAGCCTCGTGCTCACGTATGCGCGGCGGCGGTTTGGATTAAACTTGAATGGATATTTCGTGAGCCGCTCGGACGACAGCACCACGCTCACCGACGAGAACTTCGGCAATACTCTGATCTTACCCAATCGCAACCTGCTGGCCGGTTACCAACTGGTGGATTTCAGCGGCTGGTACGACCTGCATCGGGGCGTCACGCTGTTCACCAGCATGGGGAACATCCTCTCCAACCATTACCAGGCGGCATTCGGTTATCCCGCGCTGCCCTTCACGTTTCGAGCCGGGGTGCGTTTTACGCTGGGCGGAGAGAAGCGTTAAGGTAGAAACAGGCCTGGACCGTGTCCGGGCTTGGGAGGAACTGTGGAATCCGGCAAGTATTCCCGTCAGATTCTTTTCGCGCCCATTGGCCGCGAAGGACAGGAAAGGCTTCGCGCCGCGAAAGTTGTCATTCTCGGCTGCGGCGCGCTCGGAACGGCGCAAGCGAACATGCTCGCGCGCGCGGGGATTGGCAGCCTGCGCATCATCGACCGTGATTATGTGGAAGAGAGCAACCTGCAGCGCCAGATTCTTTTTGATGAATCCGACGCCGCCCAAAGACTGCCCAAGGCCGCGGCCGCCGAGCGGAAGCTGAAGCAAATCAATTCCGACGTTCATGTGGAAGGCGTGGTCGAGGACGCGCAGCCGCACAATATCGAGGAGATGGTAACGGGTTTCGACTTGATCCTCGATGGCACGGACAATTTTGAGACGCGGTTCCTGCTGAATGACGCGGCGGTGAAGCTCAATACTCCGTGGATTTACGGCGCGGTCGTGGCGGCTTACGGCGTGACGATGACGGTTCTGCCAGGCCGCACGGCGTGCCTTTCCTGCGTTTTGCCGCGCGCGCCCGAAGGCATTCACGAGACGTGTGACACCGCCGGGGTGATCGGCCCCGCTGTAAACTGGGTCACCGCAGTCCAGATGGCGGAGGCGCTGAAAATCCTCTCGGGCCGCTTAAATGATCTTCACCACCGGCTCATCTCTTACGACGTGTGGGAGAATCGGCTGCAGCAAATCGTTGCGCGGCGCGATCCGGCGTGCGCCGCCTGCGGCCAGCGCGAGTTCGCTTACCTCGATGGCGCGGCGCCCGCGCACCTCTCCCTCTGCGGCCGTGACTCAGTGCAAATTCATCAGCGGCAGCCGCGACGCCTTGACCTCAATGCGCTCAGAAGCCGCCTGGCGCAATTTGGCCCGGTGCGCGGCAACACCTTCCTTGTGCAGTGCGCGCTCGAAACCTGCGAGCTAACTGTCTTTGAGGACGGCCGCGCCATCATTAAGGGCACGCAGGACCCCGCCATCGCCCGCTCGCTCTATGCGCGTTATGTCGGTTCGTAGGAATTGTTTCCTGCCTATTGCCTTCTTACTGCCTTCCGCCTATTGAATAATGATCCCCGCATAGCCGACGACGGCGTTCGGATCGCCGCCGGCGTCGGCTGAGGTGGCATACTTTGCTACGGTTGCCGAACTCGCGCCCAGCTCTTTCACCGCGGTCAGCATAACGATGGCGGGGCCGATGCCGCACATGCTGATGTTTTCCCGGCGCGCGGCCTCGTACAGCCCCATGGGATCGAGCGCCAGAATCCGCTCGACGGCATGGCCATCCTTGATGCGGGTAATGTCGTCCGGCTCATAGTGGTTCATGTCACTCGAAGCGACAATCAGGACCGGATCGGGAAATTCTCCAAGAGCCCGCGCGATGCCTTGGCCGAGCGCAACCAGCGTTTCGAAGTCAGCGGCGCCCACCGCAATCGGGACAAAGCTGAAGTCCCCCATCCGCCGCTGCAGGAACGGAATTTGCGCCTCGATCGAATGCTCGCGCTCATGCGCCACGGCGTCCTCTGCCAGCGCGGGGCAGTGGCTTTGGATTATCGCGGCGAGCCCGCCATTCACGGCGGCATCCCCTAGCGGTGTGCGCCAGCGAGTATCCGGCGTGAGAGCCAGGGGCTCGCGGCCCCGCCCGAAATGGTTGGGGCCAAGAATCAGGAAACAGGAGCGAGCCGGAAGCCTGCGATAGACGGCGCTCGCCACGCGCCCAGAATACATATAGCCCGCGTGAGGCGCGATACACCCGAGGGCGCCTTCGATGACTTCCGGGGGTTCCTGCGCCAGGTAGCCATCGACATCGTCTGCAAGATTGACGGGATGGGCAGAATAAAAGCGCCCCGCCACGGCGGGCATCCGAACCTGTGTGGGCCGCATGAAAAAATGCTAGCCTCGCGGCCCTGTGGAGTCAAGCAGCGCAAGCTTTTGCTGACCCCTCACCCGGTCTGGGGCAAAATCTCGCTAGTGTTCCGTCAGCGCCTCAAGCAGCCGGTGGAGCGCGGCGATGGCAAGCGCGGAAGCGTGTTGCGAAGCAGGCGGCAAGCCACCGAGGGAGGTTTCAATTTGTTCCGCCGAAAGCTCTCTGAGGCTGTGCGCTTCTTTCCCGCTCAGCCACCCTGCCAGCCATGAGCCACAGGCCACCGATGGCACGCAGCCGGCGGCTTTGAATCTGGCTTCGACGATTTTGCCTTCGCGCACGACCGCCCAGAGCTTGAGCACATCGCCGCAGACGGGGTTAGCCGCCTCAACCACCGTCGTCGCTTGCTCAATCTCTCCCGCGTTGCGTGGGTGGTGGAAATGATCGAGAACCTGGGCGGAATAGGTCATGCGTAGCACGTCCCAGAATTGCGTTCGGAAATTCTATGACTTATTCAACAGTATTCTTTGATTGTAGCGCCGGCGCCATTATAGATGCGCTACAACCCGGCGCTGCGGAAAAACGGCTGCCACTTTTCGGCGGGCGGCGGCGCCGTGAGCCAACTCACCACCAACAGCGCCGCGAGCGAAGCGGCGAGCGCGGGGAAAATCATGGGGAAGTGATAGCCCTCCACCTTCCAGAGCAAGGCCACGAACGTTCCCGCGCAGATGGAGCTTAGCCCGCCCGCCGCGGTGGCGCGCTTCCAGAAAAAGGCCGCGATCACGGCCGGTGTGATGCCCGCGCCGTAAACGTCGTAAGCGTAGACAGCTTCTTTCAGAATCGACGGCTGAAAGGCCTGCGCCAGCGCCACCAGGCCAAGCCCCACCACCACAATCCGCGAGAGCAGCAGCAGCGCCCGGTCGCTCGATTTCCTCATCAGAAAACGCTGGAAGAGGTCGTGCACCACACTGGTGGCGGGCGAAAAAAGAAAATTGTTGCCGGTGGAGATGACCTTGGCAAAAATCGCGCCGAGAAAAATGGCGCCCGCCCAGGGAACGAGGCCGTGCCGCGCCGTGTAGGGCACAATGCCCCAGGCCGGAAGCTTGCCCGAAGCGATGACGGGAAGGAATAAGACGCCGCCCACCATGGCGAGCAGCACAATCACCGTCTCCAGCACGACTGTGCCCGAGACCCATCCGAGCACGGAAAGGCGCGCGTCGCGCTCGCTGCGCGCCGAAAAGAACTTCTGGTAGGTGCTCTGGTTGCCGATCATCAGCATGAGCGTGGGAAAGAAATAACCCAGAATGTCGGCCCACGAAAGCGTCCCACGCAATGTGAGATGATCCGCCGGAAGCGCCGCGCGCACCGCTCGCCAGCCGCCCACGTGCTCGACCAGGACGGGCAGAGCGAGCAAGCAACCCACCGTCACGATGATGCCGATCACAAGGTCCGAGTAGGCTATCGAAGACATGCCCGCGAGCGCCGTAAAGAGAATCACGAAGACCGCAAGGATGATGGTGCCCTTCGTCTGGCTGACGCCGAAGGCGAGATTCAACACCCGGCCGCCGCCCTGAAACTGGTAGCTCACGATCGCGGTGTACGAAATGATGATGCAGATTGTACCGAGCACTCGCGCCACCGCGCTATAACGGACCTCAAGCAGGTCAGGCACGGTGTATTGGGCGAAGGCGCGGGCCTTCGCGGCAATGAAATAAATCAGGATGAGGCCGGCCCAGCCGCCCGCCGGCAGCCAAAGCGCCGCTAGGCCCTGATGCACCGCGAATTCCGCGCCCGCAAACAAACTGCCCGCGCCGATCCAGGAGCAGAGCAGCGTGAAGACCAGCACCACCGCGGAAAGCCCGCGGTCTGCCACCATGAAGTCGTCGTGAGTTTTCAGCTCGAGCGAGCGGAGGACGGAGGTGAGCAGAAGCGCGCCCACCACCAGAACCAGAACTACGGCAAAGATCATAGGAGAGTTCCAATGATTCGGGCAAGTTGTTATCGTGCCCCGAAAATCGCTGTTCCCACGCGGATCATGGTCGCGCCTTCTTCGATGGCCACTTCAAAATCGTGGCTCATGCCCATCGAGAGTTCAGTAATGCCCGGCACGCCGGCGGTGCGGAGTTTTTCAGCCAGCTCGCGCAGCCGGCGGAAGAATGGCCGTGCCTGCTCAGGGTTTTCAAAGAAAGGGGGAATGAGCATCAGACCGTGCAAATCAAGGCTCGAACATTCTCGGATCGCGGTAGCCACGGATATCACTTCCTCCTCGGCCACGCCGGATTTACTCTCTTCGCCGCCCAGGTTTACTTCCAGCAAAATGGGCAGTCGCTTGCCCGCCGACGGGACACGGTCCAGTTTCTCACCGAGAC
>JBOGJY010000232.1:0-16309 GCA_050745325.1 Terriglobia bacterium | reverse complement strand
TGGAATCGGCCGGCGCCATGATTCTGGGCAAGGTGAACTGCGACGAGTTCGCCATGGGGTCTTCCACCGAGAATTCCGCTTTCTTCCCCACGCACAATCCGTGCGACCTCAGCCGCGTGCCCGGCGGCTCGAGCGGCGGCTCAGCGGCGGCGGTGGCGGCAAACCTCGCCACGGTTGCGCTTGGCTCGGACACGGGCGGCTCCATCCGCCAGCCCGCCGCATTCTGCGGCGTCGCCGGGATGATGGGCACGTATGGAAGGGTTTCGCGCTACGGTCTTGTAGCTTTTGCCTCGTCGCTCGACCACGTTGGCCCCTTTGGGCGCTCGGTTGCGGACATTGCCCGTGTACTCAAAGTAATCGCCGGCCGCGACCCGGCGGATTCGACCTCGGCTGATGTGCCCGTGCCGGACTATGAAGCCACGCTCGACAACGGCGTTAGCGGGATCACCGTGGGCGTGCCGAAGGAGTATTTCGAAGGCCTAAGCCCTGAGATTGGTGAGAACATTGAGATGGGTATTCGGAAGCTCGCCGGGCTCGGCTGCAAGGTGGCGCCCATCAGCCTCCCTCACACCGCCTACGCCGTCCCCTGCTACTACATTATCGCCACGGCGGAGGCGAGTTCCAATCTCGCGCGTTACGACGGTGTGCGCTACGGCTTTCGCGCGCCCGCTTATAACGGCCTCGCCGAGATGTATCGCAAGACACGCGACGCCGGCTTCGGCGCCGAAGTGAAGCGGCGCATTATGCTGGGCACTTACGTCCTGAGCTCCGGCTATTACGACGCCTACTACCGCAAAGCCCAGCAAGTGCGCGCGCTGATCGCGCGCGATTTTCTTGAAGCCTTTGACGAAGTGGATGTGATTGTCACACCAACCTCACCGGGCCCCGCTTTCAAGATTGGGGAGCGCGCGGATGACCCGCTGCAGATGTATCTCGCCGATATTTATACCGTCACCGCCAGCCTTGCCGGTATTCCCGGCATCTCGGTTCCGTGCGGCAAAACCAAAACCGAGCCGCATCTTCCTGTGGGGATGCAAATTTTCGCCAAACACTTTGACGAAGCAAAACTGCTGCAAGTGGCGCGGGCGTTTGAAAAAGCGGGCGGGTTTGAAATTGCATGACAGCCCTAGAGCCGAGGCGGCAGACAAAGGAAATCATAGGATTATTGCCCGTAAAACGTACATTGACAGTCACCACATAAGGTTGATATGCTGAACGAAATGCAATCTAGATTTAACGAATTCAAAGCAACCCAAGCTGCAGCGAGGTTCCTGCAGCTCCGAGGAGGGAGGATGAGCTACGTAAAGCTCATCAAATTGCTTTACCTCCTTGACCGCGAATCGCTTCTTCGCTGGGGACGATCAGTTACGACCGACAAGTATGTTTTAATGGACAAGGGACCGGTAGTGAGCAGGATTTACGATTTGATCCGCGACGAACCATCACCCAATGAACACTCAGTTTGGCGGCAATTCATCTCGCCGCCCGACAATTACGAGGTTAAACTTTTGGGAGAGACAGGCTCGGACGAGTTGTCTGTTGCTGAAGAGGAACTTATCCAGGAAGTTTTTGACAAATACGGTGCCTGGAGTCGATGGCAGCTTGTTGATTACACTCACACCCTGCCCGAGTGGGCGGATCCCGAAGGAAGCGCGCTTCCCGTGGAGTACAGAGATATTCTCAAAGCCGGTGGAAAAACGGAAATCGAGATCGCTGGAATCGAGAAGGAACTGGAACACCTCGCCCGCTCCGAAGACATCTTTCAACTCCGCTAAAAATGCCAGAACAGTCCGCCCTAACCTGCGGGGACGTTGTGTACATGCGCAAGCCTGTGGGTGGCTCGCCGCACTTGTGGATCATCATCACGCCACCAAACAGCAATGGTGACGTAGCAATGGTAAACGTTACGACAGTGCGTCCCGGCTCTGATGTGACGGTCATCATCAATGCTGGTGAACATCACCGAATTACGCACCGCTCCGTCGTGTTCTTCCAAGATGCCCGCACCACTAAAGAAGAATTAGTCCGTAAAGGAATCCAGTTAGGCGTGTGTGAGAAATGCGATCCTTGCTCGCCAGAGTTGTTAAAAAGAATCCAGAATGGCCTTTTCGCATCGAAATTTACACCGCGAAAGATCATTGACTTTTGTCGGGCTTGCTGGTCGCAGAACCGGTGAACCACCCAGTCAGGCAGCCGCAAGCGAGCGCCTCGCGTTGACATCCCCATTCGCCAAGCACAGAATTGATTAAAGAGGGTATTCTTATGGGCGCGGCCATTGCCACTCCTACCGCAGATCTCCATGAAGCACGCTGGTGGGAGACGCTGCCGGATGGCAGAGTGCATTGCTACCTCTGCCCGCGGCACTGCCACATCGGCGAAGGGCAAGCCGGCTTCTGTTTCATACGTAAAAATATTGACGGCAATCTCTACAACCTGGGCTATGCCCAGCCCGCCGCGCTGCAGATTGATCCCATCGAAAAGAAGCCTCTGAACCATTTCATGCCTGGCGCGCGCATCCTTTCCATGGGCACGGCCGGGTGCAACATGGGCTGCTTCTTCTGCCAGAACTGGGACATCTCGAAGTCGAAATCCGATCAGGTCAACTCGGTGCATATGGAGCCAGAGGACGTAGTCCGCGCGGCCATTGAGCACAACTGCCCGGCGCTCGCCTTCACTTACAACGAACCGACGATTTGGGCGGAATACGTGGTGGATATTGCCAAAGTGGCCCATCGCGCCGGCCTGAAAACGGTGATGGTGACCAACGGTTACATCACCCGCGAGGCGCTGTTCGACGTCTACCAGCATATCGACGCGGCCAACGTGGACCTGAAGGCTTTCACGGAGGGTTTTTACGGCAAAACCACGCTCACCCATCTGCAGCCCGTGCTCGACACCTTGAAAGCGTTGCGGCGCGAAACCAGCGTGTGGTTTGAAATCACCAACCTGATGATTCCCACGCTTAACGACGGCGTGGAAGAAACGAAAGAGCTTTGCGCCTGGGTTCTGGAAAACCTGGGAGACGATGTACCGCTGCACTTCACCGCGTTTCACCCCGACTTCAAGCTGCGCGATAAGCCTGCGACGCCGCCCGAAACCCTCCATCAGGCCCGCCGTATCGCCATGGAAATGGGCCTGAAGTTCGTCTACGAGGGCAACATTTATTCTGATGGCGCGAACACCATTTGCCCTGGTTGCAAGCGCACAATTGTGAAGCGGCGGTGGCACGAAGTGAGGGACTTGCATGTTACCGAAGACGGCCAGTGCGAATACTGCGGAGCGCGCATTCCGGGCTATTTCAAGAGGAGCCAGTGGGAGCTTGTGGGAGCTTGATTCATCCCATTATTGAGCCATCGGTTCAATGACTGGGCCGGGAAATGTGGCGGCGCCAGGCTGCCGCAGACTTTTGGGTCTGCGATGGGGGGAGCCGGAAGGATGGGGAAAAATCGTCCCATTTATCCCATTTGTCTCAAAAGTCTCAGCATCATTTAGTAGACTAGACCGTGGGGCAAAGGGCTGTGCCATAGGGCAATGATTAGAAAAATGGCTCGGCGAGGTGTGGAGGAAGCAACAAAAATTCACGGAACGAAGCCTAGCGAGTCTTTAGAATCAACGTTTCTAATCTTGAGAGGCTGGATAGGAGGGCGGGACTTCAGTCCCGCCGCACAGGCTCCCCCTCACCCGCCCTCGTACCTCAGGCGCCCTCTCCCCGCTTGCGAGGAGAGGGTTGTTGTCTAATTAATTTCCACCCTCGCCCCGAAGGGGAGAGGGTGGCGAGGGGAGCGAGCCGGGTGAGGGGTTCAAAGGCGGAGCTGAAGCACCGCCCCCCTTGGGATTGAGGAAGCAAAATTCGCGGAACGAAGCCTAGCGACCCTTTAGAATCAACTGTTCTAATCTTTGCCTCATCGGACGGCAGCCTCCGCCAAGCTTTCGACCCTTTTCAAAGCGTCTCGTTTGTCTCATTCGTCTCAAAGTGATGGGCCCTGCTTTCCCCTCCGGGCAGCGGCGCTGGTCAACCCATCCCGATCTGCCCGCCCGGCCTGGCCTCCCTTCCGGTTGGACCTCTCCAATTAGACCCCAGTAGCTCTCAGTCATCACCAGCCGTCCCAATTCAGGTCTAATGATTGGACTTGAATCCAAGGCGCGTCCGTTCTATGCTTTCCGCCAGCCTTGTTGCAGTTGATCTTACCTCATGGAGTGTGTATGGCCACATCGCTGCCGGACTATGTGAAGTCTTCCGTTCCCAACCCGCTCTCGAAGCGCGCGCCGTGGTACAAGAACACGTTTCCCGCCTATGCGGGCATCTTCCTCTGGGTGGCTTTCTATCTAGGCCTCGCCGCTCCCACCATCAGCCTGGCGAGCCCCGGAATCTGTGTGGTCGCGCTGCTGGTGGCGGGGCTTCTCTGCTTCGCGTTGTATTACTACGCGCCCGGGATGCTCGGCATGAAGACCGGGCGCACGCTTTACATCGTGGGAACCTCCACGTTCGGCACGCGGGGGGGGTATGTGATGCCTGGGCTTCTCATGGGCGTCCTACAGATCGGCTGGTTTGCCATCGCGACCTACTTCGCCACCGACTACATCATGAGCGGCCTGCACAACAGTTCGAAGACGCTGTTCACCATCATCGCCATTGTGTGGGCCTACGGCTTGGCTTGGGTGGCGATCAAAGGCATTGGTTATGTGGCGCGGCTGGCGCAGTTCCTCAATTGGGTTCCGCTCATCATGATCCTGATCGTGTTCTGGGCGAACAAAGGCGGCATCAGCCATTACCGGCCCGAGCGCCACGATCCGGCTGGCGGGTTTCTCGCCGTGCTGGCGATTGTCATCGGGTTCTTTGCGACGGCGGGCGCGGCGGGCGCGGACTTCTGCATGAGCAACCACAGCCGGCGCGACGTGGTTCTGGGCGGACTCACGGGCATCGTGCTGGCAATTGTCGTGGCCGGCGGTCTGCCCATCCTTGCGGTCGCCGGACACATCGGCAATACGCCCGGCACGCGCAACTACGACTTTGCCGCCGCCATTTCCGCCTCGGGCGGTATTGCGCCCATCATGTTCTTCCTCTTCGCCGCCGCCTCGGCCGTGCCTACGTGCTTCTGCACCTTCATCGCGTCCAATAGTTTCGGCGCCATGCTGCCGCGGGTTCCGCGCAGCCTCTCGACTTTCGTTGGGGTCACCATCGGAATGCTGCTTGCCGTCACCGGCGTGGCTCAAAACCTGATTACGTTCTTCACCATCGTGGGCGCTTCCTTTGGACCCATTTGCGGCGCCATGGCGGCGGACTATCTGCTGGCTGGAAAGAAGTGGTCGGGGCCGCGCGAAGGGATCAACTGGGCGGGTTACATCGCCTGGGCCATAGGGTTTGTGGTGGGCATTCTGAGCTACATTCCCGCCGTCCCCGCCTCCTGGGTGAAGGCGGACCGCCCAGCCGTGCTCTTCTCCTTCGTCATCGGTTTTGTGGTTTACTGGCTGCTTTCGAAAGCCGGCCTGCGGCCCAATGTGGTACCGATCGAAAGCGTGAGCACCGAAGCCGCCGCTTGATAAACACAGAGGCCGAGTGGTTGAACCGGCTGTTTATTGGTGAGCCTTGGGCGTGGTCGAATCGATGCCAAAGTCCCAAACGTCAAGGTTGAGTTTCTTCTGGTTGATTTCGGCCAGGGCGTACTCGCCTGGCGCGAGCGGATGGGCAAGCTTCAGCGCGTAGATTCCGGGCGCCACCTGAGTGCGCTCAAGCGGAATGTCCGCCCGCGACTCCGTGGGCGTTCCCTTGAACCGCGCTTCGAGACCTTCAACCACGCGGTCGTTCTTGCGCGCTTTCAGGCGAAGCAACTGGATGTCAGCGCCCGCGCCGTCTGAAAAGTGAGCGTAAAACGCAGGGGATGGATTGATCATGCGCACCCCCGCCGCGGCTCCGGGAAGGATCACCAGCGAACGGGACTTCAGGATGGGACCGGGCAGCGCCATATTGAGGGCCATGCGCTTCTTATCGCGTTCGATCGATCCTTGCGACTGGATGAGCGTAATCACGCGCGTGCCGTCATAGGCATAGACTCCCTCGCCTTCTGGCAGCCGCGCGCCGGGAGCAATCAAGTATCCGGTGTTTGCAGGCAACTGATAATCCTCTTTGGCTGCCTTTCCAGCATCCTGCAAAACCTGCTCTTGCTGCTGCTTCTTGACGGCTGCCGCTTCCTGCGTGGCCTTGAAATCAACCAGCGAAACCGGTACGACCTCCCATTGTGAACGCTCAACGCTGTAATAACGGACGCGGTCACCCTCAACCTGGTAGCTTTTGACAAGCTGATAGCTGCCATCCTTGAGATAGAGCTTGATCTGGGCTTGGGCAGGCGTGGAAAAGGTGATAAGCAATCCCGCAGTGAGCAGGACGAGACAAACGATGTTCGCGGATAGGCGGCGACCCATATGATTCCATGCTATCGCCCGACGGGGAGAGCCTTCAACTCCAGGAAGGTGCTCTCATTACCTGTTGTACCGCCGCTCTTCGCGGCGGACCATGTCTCGGGCAGAAGTGGCGGCGAAAGATTATCCCGTTCTTGGTTACTTTGCCTCATCTAACTTAACTATGATAATCTGCGAATGCAGGGACAATTCAGGCATGCCGATACCAGAATCCCGACGCATAATCTACGGAAAGAACCCGTTGCACGAAGTTGTGTGTCAGCTCAAGTTCCCTCCAATTCTCCGCATTGAATCGGAAGTGCCCACGGCTTTTCAGGAAGCCGTTAGAGAAAAATACCCACTGTATAGCGAAAACCCGGGAATGCCCGCTCCGCCAACTCTTTCGCCCGACGCGCTCAGACTATTGAACACGTTCATGCTAAGAGGCACGAAGCTACACGAGTTCGCCACTGCTGATAAGATCTGGAAATTAACACTTGCCAAAGACTTCATAGCCCTGAGTTGTGCACAATATAGCCGATGGGAAATGTTTCTCGAACGTTTTGAGAAGCCTTTCCGGGCACTACTGGACCAGTACGCTCCACCGTTTTTTTCGAGGATCGGACTTCGATATCAAAACGTGATTATAAGAAGCTTACTGGGACTTCAACGTGTCCCTTGGAACCAACTTCTTCAGCCGTACGTTGCTGGCCTTCTTAATTCGGAAATTGCCGATGAGGTTGATATCGTCAATCATCAAGTGAGCTTTTCGCTTCCAGGCAAGATTGGTACGGTAACGATGCATCACGGCCTTGCAAGGATCGAAGGAAGCCAGGAGCCAATCTACCTTATTGATAATGACTACTTCAGCGAAGAGAGGAGTGATACAACCGATGCAATTGAAAGACTCAAGCAGTTCAACGCGCACTCTGGAAGGGTATTTCGATGGCTTATCAAAGACCAACTTGATAGGGCAATGGACCCTCAGCCCGTCGCTTAACGAATTAACCCATGAAAACCAAACCATCCTCCTTCTCAGTCAGCAGATCCCTGGTAGGAGCTTTTTTCATGGGATAAAGTTTACAACCTCGGCCGAAGGGCCGAGGAATCCAATTGAAATTGTCATGAGATTATATTGCTACACGCTTGTAAACCAGCTTCCAGATGACAGCTTGCCAGAGATATGTGAGGCCCTCACTGATATATATGAATTTTACTTGTCGCGCGAGGCTCGGAAACAGGGTGTTGAACTCCCGCCCGCCACGCAGATAACAGGAGAGGTTGTGCGGACGTATGAGCGGCCAGTGTTTTCGATTACGGGGGGGTGAGATTTGTCTGATGACCCGAAGATCTACGCCGTCTCTCAAGAGGGTGCACTGCGGCAAGGTGAGTTACTCTCCGGCTTGAATGAATTTCAGCCGACTTCAGATGAGGCCGATCGGCAGCGCCAAGTTAAATTGGATTGCGTGGTACACCCCTACGCAATGGTTTTGTCGCAAACTTGCGATCTCGAGCAAGACTTCCTAGTTCGGGAAAAACAGCGGGTCGATGAACCTGTTTCGGGCCAAGCTAAACTACTTCCCTGTATCTTGTTCTGCGACGTTTTCAGGGCAAGCGAGTTGCGCGATCAAGAGGACATCAAATCTGATATATGGAAACGGGTCAAGGCAAATAAGGACGAACGCTATCAATTTCTTTCTGCCGTGCCCGCATCTGAAGATTCTATGGGCGAGGGGCTTGAAGAGCTAGGACTGGACTTCAAGAGATACTTCGCGCTTCCCACCGCTGAAGTTTATCTGCAACTTCGTCTTCAAGGGGGTACTGCACGTCGCTGTCATTTACTCAATCCATATCTTGAGCACCTCAGCACCCGGTTTAGCTACTATCAATTCCGCGTCGCCCTGCCAAAGGATCACTCTTAAACATGGCCTAAAACTCTCAAAAATACGATGGTCTCAAAGTGGAATGTTGCAAAGCTTACTTCTGCCTTTTGTTTCCCGTATTTCCACGGCAAAACCCTTGCGCTCTGGCAGTATAGGGTGTGTCTATAACCATGAAGAAGTCTCAGCAACTTCAGCGTGTAGTCATTCTCGGACGGCCAAACGTGGGCAAGTCCACGCTCTTCAACCGCATCTGCGGGCGCCGCCGGTCGCTCGTGGGCAATGAGCCGGGAATGACGCGCGACCGCATCTACGCGCCCGCCGAGTGGCTGGGCAAAACGTTCGAAGTGATCGATACGGGGGGACTCGCGCTCGGTGACGAGGACCAGATCGCCAAAGAGATTTTCAGCCAGGCTCGCGTGGCAATGGAAGAAGCCGGCCAATGGATTCTAATGGTGGATGGCAAGGCCGGCCTGACGCCTCTCGACCAGGAATTGGCCGCGTTGCTCCGGCGCGAAGGCAAGCCGCTGATGCTCGTGGTCAATAAGATTGATTCAGCCCAATCCGAAGCGTTGACGGCGGATTTCTACCGCCTGGGCATTCCGAACGTTTTCCCGGTCTCATCCGAGCACGCGCTCGGGATCGATGATCTGCTCGATCACATTACGCATGATTTTCCGTCCAACGAAGAGGAAAGCTCTCCGGCGGATCGTGCCATCCGCGTGGCCATCATCGGGCGGCCAAATGTGGGCAAGTCTACGTTGCTCAACCGGCTCATAGGTGAGGAGCGATCCATCGTCACTCCCATCGCAGGCACTACGCGGGATGCCGTGGATGCCGAAGTTGAAGCCGATGGCCGCCGGTTTCTTTTCATTGATACCGCCGGAATCCGCAGCAAAGGCAAGACGCGCTTGATGGCGGAGAAGCTCAGCGTAATCCAGGCGCGCAAGCACCTCGAACGCTCCGACGTGGCCTTGCTTCTGCTTGACGCCGCGGAGGGCGTGACGGCGCTCGATACGCACATTGGGGGGTACGCGCACGAAAGCGGCCGTTCCGTGATTGTCGTGATCAATAAGTGGGATGCCATCGAGAAGGGTCCCACCACGACGCAAGATTACACGCGCTACGTCCGGCAGCGGCTGAAATACCTGGACTACGCTCCGCTGGTTTTTATTTCCGCGCTCAAGGGCCAGCGCGTGGTGCGCCTGTTCGACGCGGTGGCGGAAGTGGCCGCCGAGCGCCAAAAACGAGTGGGCACGGCGGAGATGAACCGCTTCCTCGAAACCTTGAATTTCGACCGCGCTCCCAGCCCCGCCGGAAGGCCCTTGCGCCTTTATTACCTGACCCAGGCGGGAACGTCGCCACCCGTATTCGTGGCCTTTACCAATCGCGCCGGGCCGCTCTATTTCTCGGTTGAGCGCTTCCTGGAAAACCAGATTCGCAAACAGTTCGGGTTTGCTGGAACTCCCGTGATAATTAAGGCAAGACTCAGAGGAAAGAAATAGGTGGGCCGCGGGCGTTGAGCGAGCTAAAATCAACGGCGTCTCGCAAAGGCGCTGAGACGCAAAGAAAGCGCAAAGCGGGTGTTCCTATAATTTCTTTGCAGCCTTTGCGAGATGCTTTTAGCCGGTCATGTTATGCCGGCTGGGGCGGTGTGAAGCCGCCTCTACATCAAACTGCGCTGCGCCAAGTTTTTCACCTTATGGCGCGAGTGATATACTTGCACCGAGAATCGTAAGTGACGGATAAGATCGCGTCATTGGCTTCACGCTGTACCACCGAGGGGAAAGGTGGTGAATTTTTATGTCGTTCGAAATGGCCGCGGTGCGGGCGACGCTTGTGGTCATCCTTGCCGCCGCTTCATATCATTTACGTCCTTTTCATCTCTCTTCGCTCGAATCGGCCGTTTTAGGTCTGGTGCTCGGAATTCTTCTCGTCGGTTGTGAGATCCGGCTGCAGAAAGTGAGCGTTCCACGCTTGGTTGGGGCTGCGGTTGGATTTACCGCCGGCATCCTTGCGGCCCTCATGATGAGCCACCTGCTCAGTCTGACCGCCATCGAGCCGCGCACATTGTCATACATACAGGTCGCATTACTGGTGTTTTTAGCCTATCTTGGCTCGGTGATCGGCGGCGCCAAGGGCCGTCTTGTGAATCCGCTGGCGCTGGGGGGGCTTTTCGCGGGTGAACCACCTTCGGCGAAAACCCGTAAAATCCTCGATACCAGCGTGATTATCGACGGCCGGATTTGCGACGTCTGCGAAACCGGATTTGTGGAGGGCACGCTGATTATCCCGCAATTTGTGCTGCGCGAGCTGCAACTGGTGGCCGATTCCGCCGACTCTCTCAAGCGCAATCGCGGCCGCCGGGGGCTCGACATCCTGCAGCGGATGCAGAAAATGATCTCGGTGCAGGTGCAGATTGTTGAAGACGACTTTCCGAAAGTCCGGGGCGTGGACTTGAAGCTGATTGAGCTGGCGAAGTCGACCGACGCCAAGATCGTCACCAATGATTTCAACCTGAATAAGGTCGCCCAACTGCAAGGCGTGCCGGTGCTGAACATCAACGAGCTGGCCAACGCCTTGAAGCCGGTGGTGCTGCCTGGCGAAACCATGCGCGTCTTCATCCTTAAGGAAGGCAAGGAAAACAACCAGGGCGTCGCTTACCTCGATGACGGCACGATGGTGGTGGTGGATAACGCGCGGAAGATGATCTCAAAGACTATCGATATCGCCGTCACCAGCGTCTTGCAAACAACCGCGGGGCGCATGATCTTCGGGCGGTATAACGACGACCGGGCGCGGAATGTCGAGCCCGTGGCGCAATCATCGTAGGGTTTCCGGCGGCCGGACTCTGATACAACCGGATTAAGTACAACACTGTTCACTTAGTCAGCTTCTTTGTGTTGTGCGGCAAAGGCAGGCGTCTGTCATTCTGAGCGCAGCGAAAAATCTGCTTTTTCCACTGATCCACAAGCAGATCCTTCGCTGCGCTCAGGATGACAAGCGGGTTGGCTGCGGCATGAGCTTTAATAAACAGGGTTGAGATCAATCAGAAACCAGGATTCAGTCATGAGCGTTTTCGCGATCATTCCCGCGGCAGGCATGGGAACGCGGATGGGGCACGAGACCCCCAAGCAATTCCTTTCGCTCGAGGGTATGCCCATCTTCGTTCACACGCTGAAGAAGTTTGATCGCGCGGCCATTATCGATGAGATTTTCGTCGGTGTGCGGAAGGAAGAATCAGATCACGTTGGGCGGGCCATCAGTCAGGAGCGATTTTCCAAGCCGGTTCGCGTAGCGGAGGGCGGTGGCACACGGCAGGAGACGGTGGCTCGCGCCCTGGCGCAGATCCCATCGTCCGCCGAAGTGGTTGTGGTTCACGACGCAGTGCGGCCATTTGTGACCGCCGAAATGGTCGAGCGCATTGTTGGCGCGGCCCGGCGGGATGGAGCTGCGATCTTCGCCATCCCCAGTGTTGATACGGTAAAACAGTTGGAACGCGAGCTGATTACCGGCACCATTCCCCGCGAGCGGGTGGCGCTGGCGCAGACGCCTCAAGCTTTCCGCTACAGCCTGCTGCGGGAGGCGTTCGACCGCGCCGCCGAAGACGGGTTTCAGGGCACCGATGAATCAAGTCTTGTCGAAAGGCTCGGAGCAAAAGTGAAGGTCCTGATGGGGTCTGACCGCAACATCAAAATTACCAAGCCCTCGGACCTGCCGCTTGCCCGGCTTTTCCTCGCCATTGAAGGCCAGGACCAAACAGAAGAGGTAAACACGTAGCGCCGGGCTTCAGCCCGGCACGAGACGGAGAAACGCTGGTCTGCGGTGTCGTCGTCTTAAGAAGAAAGATTGGAACGTGCCAAAAATGCCCTCACCCACCACTTCGTGGTTCCCCTTCTCCCAGGGGGAGAGGGACGTTATCCGCGTAATTTTTCCCTCGCCCCCGGAATCGGGGGAGAGGGTGGCCCGCGTAGCGTGACGGGTGAGGGGGTCACGACTCGGGGATTTGAGGCAAAGCCTCCCTAACCCTCATGCCAGCTAAAAGAAGCTTAAAAACTTGCCATCACCGCGTCGGGATTGGCAATGATTTACACCGCTTGATCGCGGGCCGCAAACTGATCGTGGGCGGGGTGCGCATTCCTTTCGAGAAAGGCCCCGCCGGCCACTCGGATGGCGATGTGCTCTCACACGCCATATGCGATGCGCTGCTGGGCGCGGCCGCGCTTGGCGACATCGGCCGGCACTTTCCCGATACATCCTCAGAGTGGTGCAACGCCTCAAGCCTGGTCTTCCTCCGGCGCGTGCGCCAGATGCTCGATGAGGCGGCCTACCGCATCGTGAATCTTGACGTAACCATCGGACTCGAACAGCCCAAGCTCGCGCCCCACGTTGCGGCAATGCGCGCGAAAGTGGCGCGCGCCCTCGGAATCGGTATTGAGCAGGTCAGCGTAAAAGCAAAAACCGGGGAATCGCTCGGCGCGATAGGCCGGGGCGAGGCCATCCGCGCTGACGCCGTGGCGCTCATAGAATTGATAGGATCATCAGGGGCATAGGAGCATACTTCGCTTCATAACCGCTTGGTGAAGTACCCTCATCCCTCACCTCAGTTCCAACCCCTCCCCCCCAAATCGGGGGAGAAGCCTGTCGCTGCGATTCGCGGCCCGGAGTGGCCCGGGAGGCAACCAGCAGCGCTGACCCAATGTCCCATGTATCCCCCGCCGTTCCAGCCGCATCACAAAAGAGCCAGGGCAAATGCCATTTTCGCTATGCGAGAAGCGCCGGCCTCAGAACCTTATTTCAATTCGTGACATTGAATTCCACCATAGCGGGGCGTAGAATTATTATAGGTAGGCAGGGCAATTGCTTGAGGAGGTTAAGGAAATGAAAAAGCTTTTCATGAGCGGGGCCGTTGCGTTGATGGTGATGGCGGTTTGGGCCATTCCCTCCAGCGCCGCGGTCCAAGGCAGTTACGTAGAAGTCCGGACGGCTGATGTCTACACAGGGCCTTGTTTTGCGAACTCTGAAGTAGGCGTGGCGGGTCGGCGGGCTATCCTGGCTTGGGACATCAAGCAAGGCGAATGGCACGGAACGAACCTCGCTGGCCTCAGAGTGCTCGCGGTGGTGAATGCCAAGGATAATCTGGGCGATCCGTATCACAACCCTTATCCGGCGAAAGCCATTTTAATTGTTGATCAACGGGCGAGCGCCGCCCAAAGCGAGGCGCTTGTTTCCTTTGTTCAGGCAGCGGGTGGGCCGCTGGTAAAGCATATTGTGCAAGTGGACCGGGCTCCGATCAGCATGGAGTTCGGAAGGGGCATGAATCACGGCACGGTGAGTGTTGTGGCGGGCAAGCTGGCTCAAATCCAAACGCGCAGCCTGTGCTCGGGAGATGACATCTGTGGCAACGAAATCCGGTACTATCCACCACTCACCAAGATTGCGAACTCGATGCCAGCCTACACAATCGATCAGACCTTTAGCGGGCCGGGGCTTGGCGTTGTGTGGGATACCAGGGATAACCGCAGCGCTTATATTGGGACCTTCCACCTATAAAGCTGGCCTTGCGCCGCTTCATGTGCTGTCCGAGGGGAGCGCCGTGTGGGCGCTCCTTTTTTGTTAAAGCACACACTTGTTCATGAGGGTTTATTCGATGAAATTGGGAAAGCTAACGATATTTGCCATGGCGAGCGCTTTCTTATGGGCGGCGCTTGCCTGCGCCCAAGGCTCTTATAAGGTAACATCCGGCGGCAGCGCCCCGGCGGCAGTTCCCGCCCCCATTCAGGCGGTATTGGAACCCCAAGGCGAGCAGTTCACGGCCGCGCAGGGACCGCCAGTCTGCGAGATTTGGTGGCGCAAAGGAATCCCAGCGCAGAAGAGCGCAGGTGGTTCTGCGGATGTTCTCTACGGCGGCCTCAGCATGGGAGAGTTGATCGGGGTAGTGAACTTCCCCGCCGCGGCCAAAGATTTCCGGGGGCAATCCATTAAGCCGGGGTATTATACGCTGCGTTACGCCTTGATTCCACAGGATGGTAATCATATGGGCGTGAGCTCCTACCGCGATTTCCTGCTGCTCATTCCTATCGCCAGCGATACGAACCCAAGCGGAAATATGGCCTTCGATGAAGTCGTCAAAGCTAGCCGCCTCGCAACCGGCACCGGACATCCTGGAGTGATGATGCTGGATCCGCCCAGTCAAGGCGCAAACGCGGCATTCCCCGGCGCTTTTCAGGATGACCAGGGCAATTGGGCGCTGGAGGTGAAGCTTGACACCGGCGGCGGCCATCAACTGCCGTTTGCAGTCGTTTTGGTAGGCCAGTATCAGGGCTGAAGAGCCTGTGTGGCAACTGCCCTTTTTGAGTTGTAGCGGCGCTCTATGAGCGCCGAATCACTTGAAAAATAAAGACCGGCGGCCAGCGGCCGCCGCTACAGCGCCTTTTCCGGCGTTTTCACACAGACTCTGTAGCGGCGATTTACGGGTTGTGCTGAGGGGCTTCAGGAATTAATTGAAGGAAGATGCCATGCGTCCAGATCGAACTTCGCTCCAGGATCACGCTTTCCTCACCTGCTCGTACCCACAATCCGGCCTCTTCTCGTGGATCAAGCGCGGCGTGTACGTCAGCGCCCTGATCCTTGCCATTGCCGTTATGTGCGCGGCCCGCGGCCAAACCGTCACGCCGTCTACAGTGGACGCGGCGAGTCTAGTTACAATCCGCGGTACTCTGAACGCGCTCCCTGGAAAAGGACCGGCGCTGATGGCGCCGCAAAAGGAATATACTTTAAGTGGGCAATCTCCCTACATCCTTCACGTGCTCGAAGACAAGCGGCTGTTGAATCAAGAGCTTCAGTTGGAAGGGGCGCCCGGACCCAACGGAACATTCATCGTCTCCCGCCTCTACGCCGTCCGCAACGGAAAACTTTATAAGATCCAATATTACTGCGATATCTGCAACATTACCTACGTCCAGCCTGGGCACTGCTACTGCTGTGGCCGGGAAACAGTGTTGCAGGAAGTGCCCGTCAAACCAGCGAACCCGTAGATGTTTGGCGGTTCAGAGTTTCCCCCTCCATTCACGCCGACCTCCGGCGATCTGATTCAGGTCCCCCAATTCATGGTCGTATTGGATGAATAATGTCTTGCGCTCATCAAGGTAAGCCGCTGGTTGATCCCTGGGTTTACCTTGAATGATGGCTAATTACTACGTGGCGGGAGCCTCAAGGTATAGGGGGCGTGTTACAGCTAGCCAAAATAGCTGAAGATGTTGAATAGCCTGATCGAGAGCCTCGGCCGTGACGGGCTTCTCAATGCACCCGTCAGCCTCCAGCCCGGATGCCCGGACGAAATCGGTTTCTTGCTTCGAAGAAGTAAGGACGACAACGGGAATGGACTTGGTTCGCTTGTCAGTTTTTAGCGCCCAGAGAACGTCCAGCCCGTCGACTTTGGGCAGCTTCATTTCAAGAAGGATCACCCTGGGAGGGCCGGTTAAGGAGCGGCTGGCGTACTGACCCCGGCAGAAAAGGAAGTCCAACGCTTCCTGTCCGTCGTGGACCACGTGAATCTGGTTTGCCAATCTGCCTATGCGCCGCAGCGAGTGAAGCGTAAGCTCCACGTCAGCAGGGTTATCATCCACCAGAAGAATCGGAACCGCTTCGTATGCCATGAAATCCCCTTTTTTGTATGCAGCGGATCATCGCCGGCGTGGAGGAGAGCCTGGAGGCCGCCGACTCCCCGCTGCATAAACCTTTATAAGTGCGAGACCAATGTCCGGTCACGAACGGTCGACACAATCTAGTTTTCTTTTTTCTCTAGTGTCGTGTCGTCGAAGTTCATTGAATAAGCCAGCTCCGCAGGAGCGACAGAATATAGCCCACGGCGCGAGAGTCTGTGTGACAACTTTTCGGGAAGCCGCGTAGCGCAGCCCTTCAGGACGGCAAATGCAAGAAAACGGGTGTGCCGGGCTGAAGCCCGGCGCTACAAATACGGGTTGTCACACAGACTCTAAAACCCCGTCCCCTGTCCGCAGACCCGCGCTTCA
>JBOGJY010000231.1:0-10760 GCA_050745325.1 Terriglobia bacterium | reverse complement strand
GTACGTTGCGCTCGTCGGCACGCTCGGGCTTTTTATTATCCTCTGTAACCTGATGGGCCTGATCCCAACGCTCGAAAGCCCCACGGCGCACGGCCCGGTGCCGCTCGGATGCGCCGTGCTGGTTTTTCTCCATTACAACTACCAGGGAATACGCCATCACGGATTGCTGGGTTATTTGAAGCACCTGTGCGGGCCAATGATGGCCATTGCCATCCTTATGTTCCCGGTGGAAGTTTTCAGCAACGTGCTGCGACTGCTTTCATTGAGCGTCCGTCTCTGGGCCAACATGCTGGTCGGAGGTATGCTGGAGAGCATCTTCACCAAGCTGGTTCCCATTGCGCTGCCCGCCGTCTTTATGGCGCTTCATGCTTTTGAGTCGTTGTTACAGGCTTACATTTTTATGATTTTGCCGCTGCTTTATATTAGTCTAGCGGTAGCCGAAGAGCACTAGCCGAGCCCTTCAAGACCATAAGCCACCGGCTTCATTTCAATGCGAGCTTCTCAGGCTTACCGCATGGGAAGCCAAAGGAGAATCAACAGTGCGACAGAAGATTGTGTTATTCCTCACAGGACTCGCGGGCCTTTTGATTGCCGCGCCAGTCTTTGCGCAGGCGCCTGTGCAGGCAGCCTCTTCCGGAAGCGGAGCCGGCATGGCTTCGATTGCCGCGGGGGTCGGCATGGCCATCGCCGCGGGGCTCTGCGGTCTCGGCCAAGGCAAGGCAACCGCGAGCGCCTGCGAAGGCGTCGCCCGCAACCCGGGAGCGCGGCCGGCCATTTTCCTTTTCATGATTCTGGGTTTGATCTTCATTGAATCGCTGGCGCTTTATACGTTTGCGATCATCTTCCTCAAAGTCCATTAGAGATCAGCTCTGGCGGGTTCCCGGAAAGCCCCTGCTTGGCATTCTGAACGCAGCGAAGAAACTTGAGTGCAGAGCTGAGGGACGAGGGGCAAGAGACAAGTCCGCCGCCCTTGCTTGTCTCTCGACTCTTGCCCCTTGGCTCTGTCTTCAAGATTTTATCCCTGGCTTCGCTCAGGATCGCCAGGGCTTCCGCCCGCATGAAGACTAACGACTACTTATTCCTGCTCGCCGTGTTCCGGGTTTCGCGGAGCCTCGCGGCGGGCATGATCTCAATCGCCTTTCCCTACCTTGTACTAATCCACTTGCGCCAATCCCCGCTGGTTCTCGGCCTGCTTTATACCGCCGCGGCGGTAGCCACTGCGGCGCTCGGGTTGTTTTTCGGGTTCCTCACTGACGTGTGGGGGCAGAAAAAAACACTGGTCATTGTGGGCCTGCTGCTGCCGGCAAGCTCAGCTTTGGTTTGCGTATCGAGCCATCTTTGGGTGCTCTTCCTCGCCTGCATGGTGGGAGGCTACTCGGCCACCGGGTCACTGATGGGCGGCGGCGTTGGCGGGGCGGCGCAGCCGCCTCAAATTGTCTCGATTGCCCAACTGACCACTCTGGACAACCGCACGTCTATCCTTTCGCTCTTTACTTTTATCAGCGGCGTCTTTGCGGCCTTGGGCGCTTTCTTGGTCCGCTTCTTCACCGTCGAGCATGTCTTCATCGCGGCCACCGTCATTTCGCTCGCCGGCATTGCAACGCTGGCTCCGGTGAAGTTGAGCGAATACCGGGGAAACATCCGGCGGCTCGATAGCAAGGCGATCATTGGCAAATTCAGCCTGACGGGCGCACTGAACGGGTTTGCCTCGGGCCTGGTGATCCCGTTTCTCATCCCATTTTTTGTGATTGTCTATCACGTGCCTAAATCGCAAATGTCGGTCTATGGTTTTATTGCGGGCCTGCTCGGCGCGTTTGCGCTGCTCACGGCGCCTTACCTCGAGCGTTGGTGGGGTTTTGTGAATACGGTGGCTTTCACGCGCGGCCTCGGAACGGCGCTGATTCTGCTCATGCCGGTTACGCATATTTTTCCTCTGGCTCTGCTTATTTATTTTGTGACACCCGCGTTGAGGGTGATGGCGGCGCCCGTTCAACAGTCCGCCATCACGGAGTTTGTGACCTTCGACGAGGTCGGCCGGGCGTTGGGATTGAACCAGGTCGCGCGCTTGACCTCCTCTTCCGGAGCCATTGCTTTTACGGGTTATATGTTTGATATTTCGGAAATTTCTCTGCCGTTTTACGTCTACGCGGCGGTAATGGCGTGCAACATCTATCTCTATTTCCGCTTCTTCAAACCACTCGAAGACAGGCTGGATCAGGTTTGAGAACGCTTATTCAGCGCAATTGGAAGCGGAACCCGCTCATGAAGGGCACTCGAGGCACACGAAAAATGAGGTCCGCTAAATAAATGAAACGAAAAGAGATAAATTGGCGGAGAGGGTGGGGTTCGAACCCTGATGCGCTCTTGCCGTTCTGCAACTTATAGATTCCACGTTGCCGAGCTTGCCACAATTACCATGCCCGCCGTGCACGCTATTGCACGCTGGAGCGACCGCTATATGATCGAGCGAGCAGTGACAAAAAGCAACCGAGAAATCCTGAGAGCGCCTATGGAACATTGGCCTGACGCAGCGTTCGCTGCACGGCGCGGAAAACCTCGTCGAACGCTGGCAGCATCGCCATTTGATACGCCAAGCGGCGGGACCAAAGTGCTCGCAGCCGAGCCTCTTTGTTACGGATGGCCGCCGCGATACCCTCACATGGTTGCCCGCGAAATTCCAATTTCTCCCTCATGGCATCGACAAGAATGCCAAGCTCGACGCCTTCATTCGATGTGAGATGCCACAGGTCGTAAAGGTCACGGGGTTCATTGCGTGCCCGGTCCGCAAGGGCAATGGTTTTCTCGGTTGCAATTTCCGCGAGCGAATAAACCTGGATTAGCCGATTTCCCGGCAGGTCCGAGAATTCCTCATATCCGCGAAGAACGGCACGCTGTTCGAGCGGAAAGGCCAAGTGCTCACGAATTGTAACATCCACTTTGACATCATTCCCGGAGGGCAAAGGTCCCACGTACCTAAGGTAGAACGTGTAGCTGTTGGCGTGCGGCTGACGATCCTCGCGGTCAAACGTGAACGTGATGCCAGAGGCTTCGTGCGCTGTGGCGTAAACCGGAGCAAGGCGGTTTCTTAACTCTTCAAATGGCATGGGTTCCATGAGGGTGAAGTCGAGGTCCTCCGAAAAACGATAATCGCTGAAGTAACACTGCTTCAGGGCGGTTCCGCCCTTGAACCCAAGAACGGCCTTGATATCTGATTCTGCGACGCTAGCCAGAAGCCATGCGAGGCAGTAGTCTCGTTCAAGCACGTCCTCGCGGAGCCGAGTTCCGCCCTCCTTCGCGAGCCGATTCGACAGAAGAGAGATATTGCGTTGTGGAATCATGTCAGGTAGTGCGTACGGTTTCGAGTTCCTGGCGAGTGATATTGAGCTGAAGTCGCCAGCGCTTCAAATGCGGCCCCTCCTTGGGGAGCACGGGGTCGAGGGGAGCGTAGGTCGCGGTAAGAGATTCCCGTAGTCGTGCGAGTTCACTCTCCGGCGCGATTCCATACAGCTCCAGGATGTAGCCCAGACGCCGGGACACGGCCCCAACCCGAAGCCGGAGCGCATAGTCCACCAGTTTTTTCGCCTTCATATTCTGGTGACGCATCCATAAGCCCTTGGCGACTTCTGTCACTCCGCCGCAATACTCCGGCTGGCGGAGTCCGTCGATGATCGTACGTTCGAGGTCGCTGATGTCTATGGTTTCTTGCTTTGTGACCCAATGCTTCATGGTCCCAAAATACTGCTCGGGCTTAGTAAAGACAAACCGGAACTCTGTCCCGTGAAGCTTGCGGCTTCGGATTCGCTTGGATCCTGAGGCGAACACTACAAGCTGCGGCTGTGTCACCATGCGATGGATTTCCATCGCCGAAGCGTGGGAAATAAAACAAGGGCCTTCGCCTGCCAGCCTCACGGCGGTGAGGTACGGATCACCCGCGTATTCGGCGCTGCTCCCAAGTTCCGGCGGAACGATGATGAACACCCCTGGCTTCAATCGCGACACGATGCCCCGCCTTACGGCCTTATGAAGCAGACTGCTGGCGAGGCTTGAGTTAAGGCCGGTGATCTTCTGAGCGTCTGTAAGCGTGAACGTCGATTGTGATCGGTCATAGAGGTCAGTTAGGAGACGCGCCGTTTGGCGTCCGACCGTCTTCAGTACAAAGTTATGTTTTGTGCTATTCGGTTTGCCTATAGAGCCATCTTTCACACACAAAAAGTAACATGGGTTATGTTTTGTGTCAAACGGAATGTCTCAAAAACAATTTAATGCACATAAATAATAACTACTGCATTTGCGTGAGGAGGAGACATGATCATGATAGGGTCGCCGTCGATGCCACCGGGCCACGCCTCAGGTTGGGCCCGACCGACGAAAAGCCGCAAGCCCACACGGTCTCGGTTATCTGGCGGACAACGCAGAAGCCAGCTGACCCGCCCGCGAAAGGCCCAGCGCGTCCGGCTTTGTGTTTGCCGTGTGCACGTGGTCGTGTTGCGGGCGCTCATCAAGAAGGCGGGCGCCACGCCTGATGAGGATTTGGCCTTGGCGCGCAGACGGCAGAAGAAGTTGGAGCGATGAGCCAGAAACACATGGGCTCGAGCACCGATGATTTCCTAAAAGAGGAGGGCATCTTTGAAGAGGCGCAAGCTATCAAAGAAGTCGTCGCGTGGCAACTTGCACAGGCCATGAAGAAAAGAAGAATATCCAAGGCTCGGATGGCAACTCTGCTCGAAACGAGCCGGACTCAGGTTGATCGTCCGCTTGATCCGAAAAATGACATCACGCTGTCAAGCCTTCAGCGAGCGGCAGCAATGGTCGGACGCCGGGTAATGATCGAGCTGGTGTAGATCTTCGTCGTGTTCAGCGTCACTCAGATTGCGCCGGATATAAACCATTGTCCTGTAGTCAGCACATACCACATTTGTGGTAGAATCGTACCGTATGCTCGACCTTCGCTCCAAGGCGCGCCAGCGGGTGCTCGCCTATTATTTCACGAACCCGACGGCGCGTCACCATCTGCGGAACTTGGCGGACCGGCTTAGTGTTGATCCTTCTAACCTGTCGAAAGAGTTGGGGCGCCTGGAGCGTGAGGGTTTATTTCTATCAGAAGTGAGTGGCCGCCAAAAGTATTTTCGACTCAATCGCGAATATCCCCTGTATAACGAAGTGCGCAATATCGTGAGGAAAACCGTCGGTGCGGTCGCCCTGATCAAACAATTCCTGGATAAAATTGGCGGAATAGAAGAGGCATATCTGTACGGTTCATTTGCACACAACCAGCAGGATGCCGGGAGCGACATCGACGTGATCGTGATTGGCGTCCCTGATGAAAAGCTCTTAGCAGAAGCTGTCCGAAACCTTGAAAGGCGACTCGGGCGCGACATCAACTACACGGTCCTAACTCCGCAGGAATTCGAGCGACGGCGCGAACACAAGGATGCTTTTCTTGAAAATGTCTGGCGGAATACGCGCATCTCGCTCATAGGCCCTCGTGAAAAAGCTCAAGCCGCACGTCGTTGACTGGGCACAAATAGATCGGTTCCTTGCGAGCGCGGATAAGAAGCTCGCCTCGGCCCGCAAAATTGCCGCCTTTGATGAGGAAGCCTGCCTTCAGCAAGCATACGAAGCGATGCTCAAGGCTTCCTTGGGATTTCTGTTCAGCCACGGGTTCCGCGCCAGAAGTCAACCGGGCCATCACGTCGCGATTATCGAATTCGTTCGCACCCGGGTTGACAAAAAGCACGCTGGCTTGCTGACCGTCCTGGACCGTCTCCGGCGCAAACGGAATTTGGTCCTGTACGATGACACCGGATTCGTTTCTCATCACGACGCCGAAGAAGCTCTGGAAGCCGCCCGCGAGTATTTAGGCGTCATCCGCGCTGACATCGCGGCGCGGAAACCTTGACACATTTCATGTCATGGGCGCGGCGGCAAGTGCGGGAGCTCACAGAGTGCGCGTGACTCAATCCGTGTTGATGGTGCTGGCAAGAAGTGATACCGTTCTACAACCTTGAACCGCACACATCGCAAAACGCGCGATGTATGCGCCACCCGCGGAAAACCAAAAGGATCTTTGATTTGTTCTGGCACGCGGACTCGACAACGCCAAGCAAAGGGGCAAACCCGATGGTTAATCCGATTGGTCGGCTGAAACCGGACTCCCCTCCGCGATTGGCGAGGATATCTGCCCATGCAGCCATCTTTCGTACTCTTCCAGTTGCCCAAGCTCGTCCAGAGTCAGGGTTACAGCAGAAGAGGAGTGCGCAACAATATTTCGCTTTTCATGAACGAAATTGAGCCACGAGAGCCGCTTTTCCTTTGAACCGGACTTGCCGTACGCAAGTATCGGTTCAAACAGGGGCCAGTTTTGCATCGCTATTTTGGAGTAATCTATCAAGTCAAAATAGCATTCCTTCCCACCTCTCAGGCCGCCGGCTTCCTCAAATTTTTGGCTCACCTTTAACCTTACCGACTTGGGGATACCCACCATCCACCAGCCAGATTCATCTTCGCCACATTCGCGTCGCAGTTCTTCGAGCACAACACCCTGGAGCTTACGCTCGATGCGGTCGATTATCTCTTTGGCGCGCATATTGGTTTGAGCTTTCTCCTGCTGGAGAAACTGATCGAGGCCGGGCGGAGTAAACGCTGGAATCTTCTGCCGCATCGCCCCTTGGCAGTTGCGGGTTCTGCGGGTCTGACCCTGCACTCCCCGCAGGTCTCTGAAGGCCTTCCGTTCCTGTTCTGAAAGCGACCCGAGGTATTCTCCAAGGGCAACCGCGAATTTCTTGATGACTTCCCAGAGATCCTCGTTGTCCAATTGAACCAGCTTGCGATCGCTCAAGTGCTGAAATACGCTGCGTAGGACGTTTATGCAGGTGATGATGCTGTCGTTCATTGCGAGGCCACCACCTTCATCTGCCCCCTTGTCCCACCACTCACTGGCTGCCAAACGTACCGTGTTCAGCCATTGCTTCAGGATCAATTCGGTGCGCTTCAAGGTCGCGTCATTATCGCCCGCCCACAGAGGCCCGTATTCCACTACATGGCCGTGTTTTTCCTTCGCTATGAGGAATTCCGTCTTTTCTATAGCTCCATAAAGACTGGTCAGCGAGATGCATCGAATTAAACTCTTACCCACATCGGCGGTTTGGATCCGCTGGTAGAGCGGTGACTCAGGATCAACATCAAGATCTTGGATTGCTTTGGAAATGATGGCTCGGACCCGAATAGTCGGATCGTCGGCGTCCCAGTGAAGCTCGGCGTATAGTTCTTGGAGAAGCGATTGCTTTACGCTTTTCTGCTTGGCATTAATATCAATGAATAACCTAGCCTGCTCACTGGGCTCGAGACCATCGAACGCCAGAACCGATAGTCGGCTCTTAGCCGCACGCTCATGTCCTGAATATGCGTACAGTCTGTGCTGCCCGTCGATGATCCATGCAGACTTGTAGGCCGGCTTGATGTCCAACCATCCGCAAACACCACTATCCTCATCCCCGCTCGAATCCTGATGAATGCGCTCGAATTGGAGCCGGTTCTTGTCAAAGTTGACAACAATATTCGTGGGAAAGATTCCGTTTTCGCCTATGTATTGAGCGATTGCCTTGAGCCGGGCCTTTTTCAACATGCGCTGATACGTATTCACATCCGAGGCTTTGCCCTTGGATCGATGTGACACATAGGAAATCTTCAGGAGGTATTCGGGAGAAATCGAGAATGTATAACATTTGAACCCTCCCATTTTTACTTTGATCGCGGGAATCCGAATGGCAAGTCCGGGGTTGATTTTCCCAGGGAGCATGTCGGCAAGGAGTTGATACTTTGCCGCCGGGCCGATATGCGAAACGAGGCTCTCGTAGTAGCGTAAGTCATGCTCGTCAAATATCAGGACATTGGCGTCTTTCGCCCGCAATCGATCATTCTCCGAGAGTGAAATATTGCGGAGGACCATTGCAATGACGGGCTGTCGCTTATGCTGCGACTCAAACTGCGTCCGGACGGCGGTGGTGAATCGCTCCCGTATCAAGGCGTGCTTGCCAAGATCTTGATGGAATTGCGGCCTTTTTGAAAGCTTTTCACACGACTTACACTCGATCGCGACTGCAACCTCATTGTCCATCGCTACGACGTCGATTTGGGACTCCGGGCTATCCGGGTCCTTGGGGTTCACAGCCAACTTAGACCCTCCCTTTCCAGAGAGCAGAGGGAGCTGCATTCGATAGAGGAGCGTCCAAACGCGATCTTCAAGCGAAGGGCCGTGATCCTTTGGCCTACGCAACCTCACAGACTTCTTGTTACTTTTTGCGACAGTCCAGCCTTCCGCGACCATTTGTTCAACGAGCGCAGGATTCACAGTCTTGGTCTCGTGATCGCGCGCCCTAGCACGGGCAAGCCCGGAGAGTTCATCAATGGGACGTATATTACTTAGCATTCTTGGTTCACTGATTATAGAAAACGCATTCAGTGATAGCGCGTCGAAACTCACTCGAAGCCGCTATTACCGAGTGCCTTTTGATTTCGAGAACTTGGAAGTCTTGATACATTTTGCGGATGGAAGGGTGATTAGCATTACTAACGAACACCGAGCATCCTTTATTGGCCAGTGCATGGGCCACTTTAGCGAGGCGCGTTTGATCGTCCCAGGAGAAAATCTTCGCGTTATATTTCAAAAAGCCGTTGTTGCCATGAGCCACCGTATACGGGGGATCTAAATACAATAGGTCTCCGCGTCGTGCACGTTTGACCGCGTCTTCGAAATCTTGCCATTTGATGGTCGCCTTTCTCAGTAGCTCACTCGCAGTATTGATTTTTTCGGGCACACAAGGCGTCAAGTGAGTTTTGTATCCGTACGGAACATTAAACTTTCCCTTGAGGTTCACACGGTGAATCCCATTAAATGACAAGGTGCTCAGGTATATGAGTCTCGCAGCTCTTTCCGCCTCGGATGTCGGAATTGTTGATCTCACTAAGTAATAACTTTTCTCGCTGTTAGTCAATCTTCTAAGGTAATCCATTACCGTTTGCGGATCATTTCGGACTTGGTTGTACACCGAGACGAGATCACAGTTTTTATCTGATAAAGATGCCAGCGGGGGGCGCAGCGCAAAGAATAGAGCAGCGCTCCCCAAGAAGGGCTCATAGTACCGGTTATACTTCGTTGGAAGTAAGGGAAGTATGTGTCGCACCAGCTTTCTCTTGCCCCCCGGCCATTTGAGAAATGGCGCTCTCGAGGCCGCCTCTTTTCTGGGGTTACTGAGCGATATGTTTGCCATCGAAGACCCACTTTTGAAATCCAATTTAAAGTCCAAACCCCTCCAGTAGCAACTTGGATTTTTTGGGGCAGGTAGGTTGGGCTTACGACATCGCGTGTGACGCCCAGAAGCTGGGCATGCAAAAGACGAAATCAATGCTCCATGCCGTACCCTTGGCTGTGATCATAGGACTCGCTCACTGATTGCTGCATAGCGTTTTTACCCGCCTGATCTTGGCCCCTGCCGCCCATTTCATGCTCGGTTTCTAATGCGGACAGCTTCGAAACATCGCGGCTTAACTCTTCGCCCAATTTCTCTGCGTTATTCGTGTAGATTTGGGCATCGTAGCGGGCGCGTGAGACGGAAACGTACGCCAGCCGCGAATTGATTAGCTTCTCGTGGGTTTGGGCTTTGTCCACGTGTACCAGGACGCGATCCGCCGTCGCTCCCTGGCTGCTGTGGCTGGTGACTGCGTAACCATAATCCAGATGCGGATGCTCGTGAATGTTGAACCGGGTCTCGCGGCCTGAATCGAAGCGGATTTGAAGATTCCCTTCAGCGTCAATTTTCTCAATCGTTCCAAGCTCGCGGTTGGCAATCCTCTCCGCCTTGTAAGGCGCCGTAAACTGCACGCGCTCTCCCTCTGAAAATTCCCTCGACTCTTCTTTGTAAACGCTCACGCCCTGCAGCCGGTGCGGATCGTAGGTAATCTGCTCGCCACTGCGCCGCTCTACAGTCAGTAAATTCCGTTCCCGTTCGACGCCGGCGACGCGGACGTATTCCCCTGCCTGGACCCCAATCGCCCGGCTGCCTTTCGTGTAGCGCACGATGTCTCCGGGTTCGTACTGCGCCGCCCATTGCCGGTCGGCGCCGGTCATGTCCTGGCGTGGCGTGAGCATAGTCAATCCGTATTCCTGGCTCTTCACCGCCCCGCATGTTTGCAGCTCGCGATGAATCAGCCGGTTGATTTCCTGCCGGGATTGATTATCCGGCGAAACCACGAGTGTCTCGCGGGGATGCGCGGCCTAATCTCTGGCAATGGTCGTCATCCGCTCCTGCGGATCTGCAATCTGGTGAATCCGTCCCTGCCGGTTAAGACCCTCGATGGCTCCCCGGACCTCGCCGCGCGCAAGCTGCTCAACGGCCTGCTTGAGCATCGTGTCCTTCTGCCGGATGATTTCGTCCAGCCTGGCGGTGTGCATTCCGGATTCTTGCAACTGCTCAAAGGGCCGCCCGGCCTCCACGCCCTGGTGCTGGCGAGTGTCGCCCACAAAAATCACCCGGTCGTACTCATGCAGCCGGCGTAAAAACTCGTTCACCTGTTTGGTGCTCGCCAAGCTCGATTCATCAACAAAATAGAGACGCCTTTGCCCGTCGTCCGCCGTCTGACCTTTGGCGAGATAGTGTTGCAAGGTGCTCGAACGAATGCCGGAGTCTTCAAGCTGCTGCGCCGCGCGAGATGTGGGCGCGAAACCTTCGACCCGATAGCCCTCGCGCTCCGCCGCCTCTCGA
>JBOGJY010000230.1:0-8924 GCA_050745325.1 Terriglobia bacterium | reverse complement strand
ACCTCGTTGCCCACCTGCTCCAGCGTCGGCTTGGAGCCGGGTGTGGCCCCGAGCGCGCCGATGGCAAACATTCCAACGGCAAGCAGCATGAAGGTGCGCCGAGCGACAGATCCGATAACACAACGCGGTGTCATCCTGAGCGCAGTGAAGGATCTGCTTCTGATGGAAGCGTCTCTAGGAAAAGCAGATTCTTCGCTTCGCTCAGAATGACATATCCGGGAAATCCTGCCGAAAAAACACAGATTCACGGGCACATTTCCGCTAAAGCGCATTACGTTCTTCCAGAGACTCGAGCTGGGCCTGGCGAATCTGGGCCATCTCGCGCTCCACACGGCTTGGAATCAACGCAATCAGCGTTCCAAGCACCATAATGATTCCGCCGACCCAAACCCAAACGACCAAAGGATTCACAAATACCTCAATCACGGCCTTGTTGGTCCCAGGGTCTTGCCCGGCAAGGACCACGTAAAGATCCTCTTTCAGCGTCCTACGAATGGCCACGTGGCTGATCGGCTGCTGGCTCGCCTTATAAAATCTGCGTTGCGGAGAAACGGTGGCATACGCCTTGCCATCTTTGAGCACGGTGAACACAGCGTTCTGGTAAGTATAGTTCGGAGTGTCGCCTCCGCTTAAGCTGTCACACCGCAGCAGGTAATTCCCTGCCTGCAGCATGTCTCCCTGCTGCATCAGGGTCTTCGAGTGGGTCTGGAAGACCAGGCCCGCCAGGCCCACAAAGATCAGGACGATTCCCAGGTGAATGATGTAACCGCCGTAGCGCCGCGTGTTCTTCGCCGAAAGGTTATAGAGCGCCGCAGCGAAATTCTCGCCCGTGCTCTTCTGCCGCGTGCGCGCCCCCTTATAAAACTCACCGAAGATCGAGACCGCCACAAACGCACCCAGGAACAGGGCCATCCAGGAAAACAAGTTTCTCAACCCCGCCGCGAACATAATCACGCCCACGACAGCGGCCACAGCCACGGGAACGGTAAAGTTGCGCCGAAGGCTTTCGAACGAAGTCTTTCGCCATGCCAGGAGCGGTCCGACTCCGGTCAGGAAGAGGAGCATCAGGCCCATGGGCACCGCCACCTTGTTAAAGAAAGGCGGCCCTACGGTCACGGTCTGGTGTTCCACAGCCTTCGAGATGATGGGGAAGATGGTTCCCCACAAAACCGCAAAAACCAGCGCCAGCAGAATCCAGTTATTAAAGAGGAACCCGCTCTCACGCGAGACCACAGAATCCAATTTGTTCTCGCTTTTCAGGAAATCAAGGCGCAGGAAGAGCATGGTGACCGAAAACACCGCGATGACCGCGAGAAAGCCCACGAAGTACACGCCAATATCCGACTGCGCGAACGCATGAACGGAATCAACAATGCCGCTGCGCGTGAGGAAATCGCCAAAAATACTGAGGAAGAAAGTGAGCATCACCAGCGCCACGTTCCAGACCTTGAGCATTCCGCGTTTTTCCTGAACCATGACCGAGTGCAAAAAAGCCGTTCCCGCAAGCCACGGTAGCAGCGCGGCGTTTTCCACCGGATCCCAAGCCCAGTAGCCCCCCCAACCCAGCACGTTGTAAGCCCAGTGCCCGCCCAGGATGAGGCCGGCGCCCAGGAACATCCACGGCACCATGGTCCAGCGGCGCGTGATGCGGATCCAATTGTCACCCAGTTGCTTCGTCACCAGCGCCGCCATGCCAAAAGCAAATGGGATCGCCATGCCCACGTAGCCCAGGTAAAGCAGGACAGGGTGAATCATCATGGAGGGATATTGCAGGGATGGGTTGAGGCCGTTGCCGTCCGGCGCCGTAAACGGAACCAGACCGCTCGCCGAAGACAGGCTAAGCTCCCTGAACGGGTTGGCCACAAAAAAGGTGATACCGGCGAAAAAGACGCCAATGCCCATCGCAAAAGCGATGACGTAGGGCATCAACTGGCGGTTCTTTTTGCGGTTAAAGAGCACCACCAGGCCGGTGTAAATCGAGAGGAGCCACGTCCAGAAAAGCAGGGAGCCTTCCTGCCCGGACCATAGCACGGCAAACTTATAATAAAACGGCAAGTCCCGGTTGGAGTGAGTGGCAACGTAAGCGTTATGAAAGTTATTGGTCTGAAGCAGGATTTCGAGCGCGATCACCGACAAGGTGATCATCACAAAAAAACCCAGCGTCGCGCGCTCAGCGCTGCGGGTAATCTTCAGGCTGCGCAGCTTCCCGCCCGCAACACCCGCGGCAACCGCATACACAGCGAACGCTAAGGCTGCAATCAGCCCGATACTTCCAAACTGGTTCATTGTTTCTCCCTCTGCGCAAGGAAGCGATCAGCTTTCAGCCCGAAGGTGGCGCAGGCGTCGCGCTCTTCGTGGTGTCTGCGATTCTCACATTCCGTCTTAGGGCATCGAACCGGCGGCAGGGCTTCCCAAGCCGCTCATCCGGGCCATATTCGACCGCTTCGGGCCGGGAGGCGCGGCCTGATATTTAGAAGCGCATTTTGCCTGGATATGGTCGGCTTGGAAGGTTCCGGCAGGCGTATAATTGCCCTGGATAATCGCCTGGGCGCCGTCTTTGAAGGTGTCCGGCAGGGTCTCTGTGCCCACGTACACTACAGGAAGTGACTTGGCATTTTGCGATAAGCGGAATGACAGGGCGTCGCCATGGCGCGCGATCGACCCTGCCGCAACCGTACCACCCACCCGGATGTGGTTACGGGCAATGTTTGCGCTTAACAGCTCACTAACCGTTACATAGTAAGTCTTACTCTGTTGGAAACCCGAAACTGCTTCCCACAGCGCCACCACTAAGATAATGGCAATGCCAACTCCAAACTTCCAACGGCGGTTTTTCATGATCTCATAACTTCCCGGAAGGCCAAGGTCTGCTAAAACAGAATTGTGCACCCTCAGCCGCAGGGAGTCAATCGGATTTGACGGCTTGCATCCTCAGCTACAAACTATCCACTCGGTTTAAGCCGGCTTTGCACTCACCCCTTCATCAGCATATCATCATAAATTCTAACTTCAGCGGAAACCAGGAGGCAAATTCATGCTGCTCAATCAACTCGATCCGGGGCCGCAATTCCCCGAGATCGTCCGGATGATTGTCGAGATTCCGAAAAACTCCAACAACAAATACGAATACGACATCAAGCTTGGCGTTTTCCGCCTCGACCGCACGCTCTACTCTCCCATGCACTATCCCGGCGACTACGGCTTTATTCCCGGAACGCTCGCAACCGATGGCGACCCCATGGACATTATTGTCTTAACCGACGAGCCTACCTTTACCGGCTGTATGCTCGAGGCGCGCCCCGTAGGCTTGCTTCGCATGGCGGACGAAAAGGGACCGGACGAGAAAATCCTTGCCGTGCCGGAACGAAACCCCCGCTATGACGAAATAGAAACGGTCGACGAGGTGTTCCCCCACGTGCGCCTGGAGATCGAGCACTTCTTTGATATCTACAAAGAGCTCGAAGGCAAGAAGACAGAAATCAAAGGCTGGCTCGGGCTGAAAGAAACACGCCAATTCATCAGAGATGCCCGCAAGCGATATATTGCGCAGACGAAAACAACAGTGACGAGAGACAAGTGACAAGACACGGAGATAGGGAATATCTCATTGGATAACAGGGAGAATTAAGATGGTCTCAGGAACAGGTTACGGCTACCGTGATCTCATCGTATGGCAAAAGGGAATGGAATTGGCAAAATCTGTTTATATCCTCACGCAGAAGTTTCCAACTGAAGAAAAATATGGCTTGGTTTCGCAGATGAGACGAGCGGTGGTCTCGATTCCATCGAATATCGCCGAAGGCCAAGCGCGCCATACAACGAAGGAATTTATCCAATTCATCTCCCACGCGGATGGATCATTGGCGGAATTAGATACTCAGACTCGATTGGGACTTGATCTTGGGTATCACTCAAACATAGAGACTGAGCAGCTTTTCGCGCTCATGGAGGAATTACGGAAGATGCTCAACTCGCTTCGACGAAGCCTTTCCGCAAAAGAACCGTAGGCCAACTTATCACTCGTCACTTGTCTCTCGTCACTTGTCACTCATCCCCAGTGCAATGCCACCGCTAACGCCAAGGCGCCCGCCAGGCTGGTTCCCATGAAGTTCACCACGCTGTTGGTCACCAGACCCCGCCGCTCGAGCGTGGCACCGATGAGGCTATCCGCCAGATTGCCGGCCAACGCCGCGATCAAGACGATGACAGCGTTCCATCCCCAACAAAGGCCCAGCCCACAGCCGAGCAGGACCACTAAAGTGGACGCGCCAAAACCCGCCGCGGTTCCCACCACCGAAATGCCGCCGTCTTCGCCAGACTTGACTGGCTCAAATGTGGTAATCAGGTAGGCCCGTCCCGACACCCACTTGCCAATTTCACTCGCCACTGTGTCCCCAGCCGCCTCCGCCAGCGACGCCACCAGCGCCATTAAAAAAGCCCACTGATAAGGGGTGGTAATCACCAGCACCGAAAAAAAAGCGGCTGGAAGAATATTGCCCACCGCCTCCCGCCAGGTGCGGGCGCCGCGGCGCCGCTCCGCAACGCCGCGCTCAAGCTTGCGCGCATATCCCAGGCGCGTAGCCGCGGCGCCCAGCACAAAAAAGCTGAGAAGAATCAGAAAGCTCTTGTATCCAAACCCCATGTAAACAGCAACGCCCAGCACGAACCCCGCAGCCGCGCCCGAAGCGGTGATCTGGCCGAGCGCCAGGGCAGTCAGCGCGAAAGCCAGATTGATCGCAAGGGCCAGAATGATGCGCACACCCAGGTAAGGCAGATTGCGGTCAAGCGCGGAGCGTTCGACAAGCCCGGCGCAAAAAATAAACCCTCCGCAGATCAATGGCACTGTAATGTTGTCCGATAGGCGAATCGGCAGGCTTTCGACGAACGCGCCCACCAGAGCAGCCGCCAGGCAAATCACCAACGCCTTGCGGCCAAGCGTTGCGCCATTAACCCAGAGCATCAGCAGAAGGGCGCCCGCGCCGCCAAATAAGACAAACGCCGCAAACCCTTCCCACGTCTTTTCGCGGTTAAACGGCAGGCGGGAACGCCCCCAGCCTGCGCCAATCACCCCTGCCATGCCATCTCCCAGCGCGAGCAGCGCCCAGGCCGCCGCAACGATCTCGAGATAATGGTTGAAAATCAGAGCCAGCAATAAGATGGCAATAGGATAGAGAATGATTGCGGCGCGGGAATGTTGCAGGCCCGCCCAATCTTCTTTTTGGCCGCTCTGGCCGGCTTCAGCGGCCAAATCGGGCAGCAAGTAAATATCAAAGAGGAGAATCATTACCGCGAGCGCCGCTGTCTCGTACCATGTAATCGAGAACAGCAGGAAAGCGGGAATGACCAGAGCGAGGTGGAGGCGGCGACGAGAGATTGGGCGATTGAGTGGTCGGGCCATTTGTGATTGCCTGCGTCTTATCCCCGGTTTGACCTAGCAGTGCGTGAAGAGGCTGAGAATATTTTCAAAAGCTCATTGGCTTCCGCAAGCAGGCTCTTCATGCGGGCCTCCGGGACAATATCCGCATCCACGAAAAGTTCCAACCAGAAAACAGTTTCATCCATTTCTTCCACAACAATTCCCAGTTTGGCAATGAACTCCGCACGCGAGCGCGCGCGGCAAACCGCTCGACAGTTAGCGGCCACGGAAGTGCCCGAGCGAAGCACCTGCCTGCCGAACACTCGGGCCTCTTCATTCCGGGGCAGCGAACGAAATAACTTAACGACGCGAAGCGCAAACCGCTTGGTTCGATCACGCAATTCTTCGGGCCGGCTGTTAACTGAACACCTTTCATATTCAAATTCGCCCAATCACTCAATCGCTCAATGACTCAATGTCAGCAGGTACGCTCCCGCAAGCCCCAGGTGCCCCGCCATCATCATCCAATACATTTGCCGCCAGGCGGGATGGTTTTCGCCCTCGCGGACGAGTTGCTGCGGGTCGCGGCGGATGACCTTCACCACATAGCCCCCCCAAATGAGCATCACTGCGCTTAATAGGAGAATCGCTGCCCCATCGCCTGTCAGAACCTTACAGAAAACGCCGAGTGCCATAACAATCCAAGGCACAATAAAAGCCGGACTGATGAGAAGAATACTTTTTTTTACCCCGTACTTCACCGGCAGCGTCTGGCACCCGGCGGCTCGGTCGCCTTCAATGTCGGCGAAATCTTTGGTTGTGGTTGCTCCGAGCAGAAACAGAAAATAGATGAATCCGATATACCAAGGCTCCCACGAATCGAGCACCGTGGCCACCGCAGCCCATCCCGCCACCTTCAGCAGCTCGCCGCGCGTGAGTGCAATGATGAAATTGGAAGCCCACGGACGCCGCTTGAGACGGAGGGGAGGAACAGAATAAGCCACGGTAGCCAGCGCCGCAACGAGGTAAATAACGAACGTCTGTGCGTTGACATCCCAGGCCAGGAACAAAGCAAATGAATAAGCGGCTGCGGCAAACCACGCAGCTTCCACCACCGTCATCCGCCCCGCAGGCAGCGGCCGCTGCGCTTTATTAATCCGGTCGTTCGCAAGGTCAAAGATCTGGTTCAGCCCGTTTGATCCTGCGTTCAAAAGGCCCGCGGCGAGGATGGCCAGCGCGATGGGCAGCCAATGGAAATTTGGGCGCGCCGCCGCAATCCCGATCAACGCGCCAGAAAATATTCCGGTCATCGGAGGGATTAAGGTGAACGGACGGGAGAAATCCCAATAGAGGCGGAGTTTAGTCATGTGCAACCCCTCACCCGCCCCGCTACGCTGGCCACCCTCTCCCCGAATCGGGGGAGAGGGCCTGCTGTCTACTTAACTCCTTCCTCTCTCAAAGGGAGAGGTCGTTATGCCCATTACTTTCCAGCCCTCTCCCTCCGGGAGAGGGTGGCCCGCGTAGCGGGACGGGTGAGGGGCTGACTGCCAAAATCGCCGCAGGCGGTTGCCGAAAGACCAGCCATTGTCATGCCGAGCGAAGCGAAGCATCTGTTTGTCACGTTGAAAAACCGCTGCGCGCCATCAACTTCGCCGCCGGCCAAATCGAGCTTTCATACCGATCGATCGCCGCCTGACGTTCTTCGGCGGACCAGGAAAGCTCTCGCGCAAAGATATCCGCCACGGCATTCTCCGCGCCGGGATATGCGCTCATCATCCAGCTCAGCCCGGAGCGACGAAGGAGGAAATCGTCAAGGTTCACGGCCATTTCTTCCCGGATTGAAAACAGAACCTCCGCCGCCAGGAACCCCGGAGTGCCGGGCAACGGCTCGGCGAGATACCTGCGCTCGCGGGCCGGCTCGAGCACTTTGGGCAAGCGGCTTCCGTAGGTGCGGATCAAGCGTTCCGCCGTCTGCAAGGCAATCCCGAACTCGCGCACCGCTTCCGTGCGAGCCGAATTTACGAACGCTTCAAAAGATCCCGCGACATGTCCGCCCGGAAACGGCGTGTGCCGCGAGGGGCTGGACCCGGCTTCCGCCGGAAGCCCCGGCAACTCGGAGACGGCGACGTCCACCAGCTTTTCAGCCAGAGCGCGCGCGGTCGTAAGCTTTCCGCCGCAGATGCTGATGAGGTTTTTCGCCCACGGATCGCGGTGGAAGCGGTATTCCCTGGTGTTCGCCGAGGGGTTTTTCCCGCGCTCGACCACCAGAGCCCGCAGGCCCGCGTACCCGCCGATCACAGACTCCGTCTTCACCGGCTTGCGCAGCACCCGGTTCAGCGCGTTGATCAGGTATTCCACCTCCGCGCCTTCAGGCCGCACCGCCGTGGGGTCGCCTTCGTATTCTGTGTCCGTCGTGCCGAGCAGCGAGTAGCCGTGCCACGGCATCATGAGAAAAATGCGCTCGCCGGGCAGAATCGCCGCAAACAGCGCCGTGCACCCGGAAACACAGGGCAGGATCACGTGCGTGCCCTTTGTCATGCGGACGGTCTTCGAGCCGTCATGGCGCGGCAAAAGCGCCCGCACCTGGTCCACCCAAGGCCCCGTGGCGTTAATCCAGAACCGCGCGGCCAGTTCGTGCTTGCGGCCCGTCAGCCGGTCGATGACCTCGGCGCTCGCAAGCATTCCCGAGGCATCAGCGGAAAAATTGCGGACCTCCGCATAATTCACCGCCACCGCGCCGTGCTCCGCCGCGTCGAGCGCATTTTCAAACGTGAGACGGGCGTCATCGGTGAGCGAATCGTGATAGACCGCGCCCGCGCGCAAGCCTTCCGCACGCAATTGGGGCACGCGGCGAAGTGTTTCCGCCGGCGTCGAGAAGCGGTGGCGGTCTTTGGGGCCGAGGTTGCCCAGCCAGTCGTACAGCGAAAGTCCCGCGCGCATCTTGAGCGGCGAATACGGGTCGCCCCGGTAGATGGGCAGCAGAAACGGAATCGACGCGACCAGGTGAGGCGCAAGCCGCGTCATCAGCCTGCGCTCGAGGCGCGCCTCGCGCACCAGCTTGAATTCGCCGTGCGCGAGATACCGCAGCCCGCCGTGAATCAACTTGGACGAACGGCTCGACGTGCCGCCGGCAAAATCACCGGCATCCACCAACGCCACTTTCAGGCCGCGCAGCGCGGCCTCGCGCGCCGTCGCGGCGCCATTCACCCCGCCGCCGATGACGGCCAGGTCAAATTTCGTGCTGGATAACGTATCGAGATTCCGCTTCATCGCCGCCCCGGCATACCGGCTCCTAGGTTAGCACAGGGCCAAAATGAAAGGACAGAAGGAGCGGCGCTCCGGCCTGGGCTCCTATGCCTGCGTTTTGGGAAACCCCAAAAAACCGTCCCATTTATCCCATTTGTCTCAAAAGTCTCAGAGTGGCCTGATATGCTTTTTGGTGCGCAGAGTTTTGCCTTTGAAACTCTGCGGCATCTTGTTGGGACCGCTCGAAAAACCGCAGGGTTAAAAAACGAACCCTGCGCTACAAGACAGGCGTCCCAAAGATTAGAAAACGGCCGGTGAGATG
>JBOGJY010000229.1:0-7049 GCA_050745325.1 Terriglobia bacterium | reverse complement strand
TGCAGCTTCGCCCTCATCCGCTTGCTGATCGTCTGTCGCTTGACCTTGAACGCCCCGCGCCGGGTCTTCCCGCACATGTGCGTGAAGCCCAGAAAGTCGAACGTCTCGGGCTTGCCTTCTCCTCTTCGTTTCCGGTTCGTCTCGGCAAACCGCCCGAACTCGATCCGGCGCGTCTTATCTGGATGGAGCTCCAACCCGAACTTTTCCAGCCGCTCCCGATAGTCCTGCAGGAAGCGGTCGGCTTCGGCTCGATGTTGGAACCCGAGCGCGTTGTCATCCGCGTAGCGAACGACAATCACGTCGCCTCGCGCGTGCTTCTTGCGCCAAGCGTCCACCCCGAGGTCGAATACGTAGTGCAGATAGATATTGGCAAGCAACGGTGAAATCACCGAACCCTGCGGAGTACCCATCTCCGTATTCTTCCATTGGCCTTCCTCCATCACTCCCGCCTTCAACCATTTCTGGATCAGGCGAAGTATCCGGCGGTCGGCCACGCGATGCTGGATGAACTTTAGGAGCCCATCGTGCGAAAGATTGTCGAAAAAGCCCCGAATGTCACAATCCAACACCCAGTTCACTTTCTTCCGTAGAAGCGCATAGGTCAACGCATCCAGCGCTTGATGCTGGCTGCGTCCCGGCCGGAAACCATACGAGAAGCCCCGAAAGCCCTCTTCATAAATCTGGTTGAGGATCGTGGCCACGGCCTGTTGGACTATTTTGTCCTCCAGCGCTGCGACCCCCAACGGACGTTGCCGCCCGTCGGGCTTCGGAATATACGCTCTCCTCGATGGCCTGGCTCGGTATGCGCCGCGGTGAACCCGGCTGTGAAGGTTTACCAGTCGGCCTTCCAGCCCGGTTTCATCCTCCCGCCACGTCACGCCGTCTACCCTCGGTGCAGCTCCTCGCTTCAGTGCATAGAAGCTTTCCCGAAGTAGTCCAACCGTCAGATGGTGGAGCAGAGCGGTGAACTTTGCCTCCTTCCTTCCCCTTGCGGCCTTGCGCACACCCGCCAACCCCTGGGATACGCGGGTCTCGCTCTGTGTCGAGGGCGTACTGGGTTGACGAGTGTTCTCCTTGATCAGCGGCCTTCCCTCCTCACTCTCCGCCAACGGTTGCCTGCTCTTGTTCGAATGATTCATCGGTACTATGCCGCTGTCCGACTCCTCGGGAATGTGCATGCGGGCCGTACGGCCTAAGCCTTCTCCCGCCGACCTGCCGACATCCTTCCCGGCCGGCATCCCCGAGGTCTCCCGGTTCTCGTGTCTGAAGTTTCTAGGCGTGCAGGGGTCTTCGACTACGCAGGGCTGGGCGGGAATCTCGCGCTATCGTTTCCCGTCCATGTTGCCTTCCGCCATTTAAAGAGCGTCGGCGCCCTGATTGGTTGTTTTCGGAGCTCAATTGCCCTGCCCACCTATACCTCTGTTTACGCTTCGCTGGACACCTCGCGATGCCGCAACGCAAAACTCGAGGCCGAGTGGATCGCTAATCCTTTCTCGTAAGGCTCTTTCATCCTCCGCTTCAGACCGGTTTATCCCGGCGCACCATTTGTTGCCGCTTGACGAAGCGCCGGCTCACCACCTGGTTAATCGTCGATTCGACGAAGGCCGTGCTGATCGTTTCCCACTGCCGGTACCGCTCCCCGTAGTCCGGGATCGATTCCTGATTGTTGCGAATGTAAGTCTCGAGCTCCTCCACGCCCGTGGCCAGCTTCTCGGCCGGTGCGGCATGGCTCCGAATCAACTCAACGTCCATGAGCAGGTTGGTCAGACGCTCAAGAGCCTCCTCGACATTGCCGTGCCACAGCAGGTGCTTGATGCTTACCAACTGCTTCGAGGCCGCGGCGCCGTTTTCTTGCCGTTCTTTCTTCAGGGATTTCGTCTGCTGCTGCAAGACCGTCAGCCGCATGGTGATGTGAAACCAGTCGATCACGTGTTCGCCATTGGGATGCAGATACTCTCGTACCTGCCGGACATCTTCGCCCCCATCGGACAGGAACACAACCTGCTGATTTTCTTGCATCCCCTGTGACTTCATCAGCTCCCACAATCGCCGACGTGGCTTCGGATCGTAGGTCTGCACGAAACCGAAGCATTTGGGCGGCGGAACCACATCCTCTCCTCTGCGTCGAAACGCCACGACACTCCGTCCGGCGATCACCTCGAAACAGCCTTCCTTATGGGCCGCCCGGACATATCCGCCATCAATCCCCACCGTCATGGGGCCATCCGGCAAGGGCAGCCCGGGATCTTCTTCAGGTTTCACCGGATCGGGCTGCCGTTCTTCGCCCAACTCCGCCTCCATCCGCTCGGCGACGGCTTGCAGATGTCCGCGCACCGTTTCGTGATTCGTCGACTCGCCAACGGGCAACACTTCCTTCAATAAATCGGCCACTTTCTCATAAGGAATCCGCGAGCCCCACGTCGTCTCCAGATAGAGCATCTCCGGACTGGCCCGCCCTTTCAGCCATGTCGCCGTAGGCCGAAATGTTTTCGGGCCTTCAACCTGACACGAGCAACGTTCCCACCTCGGATTGGGTACAGCGACTGGCCCGAACACCGTCGCTACGGTGCTCGTCCCCGCTTCTTTGCTGTGGTATCGCTGACCGCAACCTGGGCAATTTCGCTGCCGTTCGAGATACTCAGCCGTCTGCTGGGAGGCGACGAAATCTTGCACGCCGCGCAAGATCGCTTTACCTTCGGCCAAGCTCAACCCCAGGGTTTCCATCGCCAACTGCTGCCGTTCCATCTCCATCACGTCGTGCCGTTGCTCAGCGCCGTCATCGTTCACGGAAATCACTTCAACCCGGAATTTCATGCGCGGTACCTCCCGCGCTCCATCAGCTTCGCCAACCGCTGGTTGGCCTCTTTCAAGCTGAAGTGATTCGGCTCCAAGGGCCCATACTGTTCCAGCCGCTGGTCAATGCTCCGTAAACCATCGTCCATCACTTCGCGCAGAATATCCCAGGTGCTGGGCGTCCGATCCGGGTGTGCCGCCGTAAGCATGGCGATGACCACCTCGACTTGCCCAGGCGTCCCCATCGACTCGCCTTCCTTCTGCCGCTTCAGCATCAACCGGTAACCGGTGGGGCCGCCGCAGTGCTCGGGGGGAGACGCACCCCGGCCCGCCAGGCACAGCGACGCGTCATCGCCGTTACCTCCCGCGTCGGAGTCGAGAAGCCGGAACTCCCATTCCCAAAGATCGATTCCTCCGCATGTGTAGAGAATTGTCTCTCGGGGCCGCAGTTGAAAATCCCGCAGTGCTTTCCACTGCGTCCTTGTCCTCCGGAGAAAACTGGTGAACTCCTGGCCGTGAATATGAAAGCTGAAACCGAGGCCATCCCAACCGAGAAGGGTACGGAAGACCTCATCGAAACTTGAGAGGTCCAGGTAATCCGGTATTGCCAGGACCCGGATCACCATGGGGCTCACTTTGCGCAATACTGCTCGTAGAATGAGTCGGTTGAAGGCTGTTTGTGTTTTCATCCCTCAAGCCTACAAGTTAATGGTTCATGAAAGCCAGACCCCCGGGTTCCTGCTGCTCTCCGAGCTCCCTCAGGGCCTAATTAGACCTCCGGGCATCGAGTTGATTCGGAACTGCTCTGCGCTGGCCGAGAAGCTGCCGGCGGGCCTGACCTCTTTAGTGCAGCGGAGCATCAGAAATCCGCTTTCAAGCGAATGAAGGCGCTGCGGGGCGGCCCAATCGCATTTCCGGAGAAAAGACCGGCGAAGTCAATGACATTGAGCTGATTCGTCAGATTTTCTATATCGGCTTGAAGGCGAATCGTCATGTGATCACCGTTGTACAGATTCACACCCACCGAAGCATCCAGTGAAAAATTGGGCCGAACGCGGCCGAGCGCGAAATCCACGCGGTTAACAACGGCTGGACCATATTCCGCAACCGCTTCCTGAACCGTACCCTCGAATTCAACGGGCAGGCCACTTGCATACTCGCCGCCTAAGCCCACCCAGGCACGTTTTGTAAGTTGATAGCGATAGCGAGTGCGCAGGGTGTTGCGCTGGTCCTGCGAATCCCAAAAGCGGCCCGTTGCTTGCGTGATCGAATTGATATCCTGCACAGCCAGAAAAAGTCCGCCGGTCACCGGAAGGTACGCAAAACCCACCTGGTAGGAGTAACTCACAAAACCGGAAAGCCGGCTCCAATTGGGCAAATCGAGCTTTCCCTCCGCCCCGTAGATTTCAGCGTTGCGAAACGAGATCGGGAAGCTCACCGAGGTATTCAGCAGCAAATCATCATCGGCGTAGTTGGTGAAATAACGGCGATAGTAGTTCCCATCTAGCTTAAACTTGTTGAAAAAACCCTTCGTAAATCCCACTTCGTAATAGTTACCGTGGGAAGGTGGTACGGGGAGCCGCAGGACGTTTGGGTCCAGGCTCAGAGCTTCTGGGGAGCTCGACAGCAGGATGTTCTCGAAAGCCGGCGTCTGGAATATCCGGTCATAGGAAGCGTGAAAGACTGTATCCTCAGCCTTCCAGTACCGGGCAATCCCAAGCCGCGGGCTGACTGCATTTTGATTGAGCAGCAACTGATAATGGTCCCACCGCAGGCCGGCGTTGATGCTCCAGTTGCCCCGAGCGGCGTCGTCTTGAACGAAGGCGGCTTGCTCGTAGTCGTTCCCCTTGCCGAAAAAACTGAAGGTAGCGGGCGTGCCGGGGTCGAATTGCGTAAAGTTCGTGATGGTGTCACTAAAGGCTTCGTGAAGCGGCTTAAAGTCCGCCTCAACTCCGGTCTTCCACTCCTGGGTGCCGTAGTGGACGGCCACGGTGGCTTTCACATATCCTTCCTTGAAGCCGCGATTTTGAAAGGCGATGATTGGCGTGGAGAACGGGTTGGACCAGAAACCGTCAGAATCTTGCCGAAGCATGGCATGGAAACTGCCGAGAACATCCGGAGAAAAGATGTGTTGATAGGAGAAGATGGCCATGGTTTCCTTGTTATTCCGGTTCTGCAACTGGCCAGTTTCCTGCTGAACCTGCTCGTTCGGCACCTCAAACTCGGACTGCTCATGGCGGACGATCAACCCGATCCTGTCGTGGTCCGTCAAGTCCCGCCTATAGTAAGCAGAAAAGTCAGACGTGGTGCCGTTATTCGTGTAGTTTTGCAGAACGACAGGGTTCTCATACCAGTTCGTTATGGCGCCGGCGGCGCTGAGGCCCAACGTGTTTTTTCCCCATGCGCCCTGTGCTGAGGCGTAGCCGTCCGCCGTTCCAAAACTGCCGCCCGTAGCCACTATTTCGCCATGCCAGCCCGGCCGTGTGTCCTGGGCTGTCTCTACTTCCACTACGCCCCCCATTTTTCTCCCATACTCGGCAGGAAAACCCGCCGTGTAGACGCGCATGGACTGGACGTTGTCGGCTTCAATCTCAGGACCGAAACCTGGGGAGCGCTTATCCGTAAGAGGCACGCCATCCACGACAAACTGCACCTGGTATTCGGACCCGCGGGGATGCAAAACGGCGTTGCCCTCATACAGCCAGCCGGGTTCCGAATTCACCAGATCGACGAGTGCGCGCCCCGGAATGGAAGTGAGCCGCTTCTGGATCGTTGACGAACCGATCGTATTGATCGTGCCGGCCTGATGAGGATTGACAAGCGTAGAGCCGCTGTTCACCGTTACGGCCGTAGTGGTGGCGGCCAGGCTGAGTTTCACACGGTACTCCGTTGGAATTGCGGACCGGATTTCCACCAAGCTGGAAAATGGCGCGAAATTCTTATGTTGAACCTGGACTTGATACACCCCGAACGGAAGGCGCTCGACGACGAGTTTGCCTGCTTTATCGGTGATATAGGTCTGCCGGAAGTGATTGGCTTCACTGACGAGCTCAACAGTACATTGGACCCCGATCCCGGAGGGATCCACCGCGTTGAGCCGCAACTCACCCATATAGCTCTGTGCGAAAGCCGGAATAGCAAAAAGACAAAGAAGCACTAAGTATCTCGTCATTCAGCTTTAGGGGTATTTACTTCACGCCACTAACCCCAATAGGTTGTGGTTTGACCAATCTTGTGAACCGGGCCCGTTGTGGTCGGTGGCGTCAAATAAATACCCCTATTCAGCTTTGACTCCGGTCGCGGTTTGCGCGGAATGGCAGCACAGTACTGGTGTACGCGAGGCACGTAGACTCAATATTCCTTCTCACTGCTGTCCGGTTAAAAGTCGAACAGAATCAATTGGTTCTGGTCGGTGACTAAACCCTCTTGGGAGTCAGATGCTTCCAAGGCCTGTAAAATGGGCACTTTTTCAAAAAGCGTCGGGCTGAGAATCTGTAGAATCTGGTAAAGGCTCGCCTCCAGGCCGAGGCGTTTCCGGACGATGGCCACGAGCACATAAGTGGAAACGGCGATCCAGATCTGGGTCTTCACGGCATTCTCGCTGGTACCGTAAAACGCTTTGATGCGCAGATGCTGCTTGACCCATTTGGAGAACAATTCCACCTGCCAGCGGCATTTGTAAATCCGCGTAACCGTCAGTGCGGGAAGCGTGAAATTGTTGGTGAGGAATTTGAGCCGCTGGTTCCTTTCTGCATCGACGTAGGTGACGCACCGCAGCGGATCGGGATAGGCCTTGGCCGAACCGATCGCGGCCAGGATGACCGTGTGATCGGATCGCAAACCGCTGGTTTTGTCGACCGGGCGCGAATAGCGGCGTTGGAGCAACACGTTCTCTTTGGTGCGCACCACGAAGAAAGCGGAGCAGAGCGTGAAGATGAAGAGGCGCTCGAAATCGATGTAGCCGCGATCCATCACATAGAATGCACCGGCCTCGGGAAGGAACTCGTCGAGCATGTGGACATCGTGCACTTTGCCGTCGGTGACGCGGATAAACGTGGGGATGTTGCCGTGCAGGTCCAGCAGCGTGTGCATCTTGACGGCAGCCTTGTGCTTGCGGAATCGGGCCCAAGGAAACAGTGAGAGGCAGAGGTCGATGGTTGTCGAGTCCAACGCGTACAGACTTTGATCCAGATCGACACCCATTGGATCGTGAGCGTACAACGGCCGCGCCATGCTGATCAACACTTGGGCGAAAT
>JBOGJY010000228.1:0-5657 GCA_050745325.1 Terriglobia bacterium | reverse complement strand
GCCGTGTAGAAGAGAAGTTTCAGCATGATTTCATGCTGGACGTTGCCGCATTCTTCGATGACCTGAAAGAATCGCTTCAGGCCGCTCTGACTTAGCAACTGCGGCACCTTACGCTCTCGCTTCGGTTTGCGCAGGCCCAGTTTCCGCCGCGCCTGTTGGCAGACGTAGAGGAAGCCATCGTAATCGAGCCGCTGCTGCGCGCCGCCCGGCTGCCAGTCGTCGAGCAGCTCCTGGCGGCGGCCGTCGAACTCAGCCGCGTCGTAGCCGGAGCGGCCCAGCGCCTCGCGCAGGATGTAGTCTTCGGCGGCGAAGGCTCCGTGCTGGAAGCTGTTGAAGGCGGCGCGCTGCTTGCCCTCGGGGGTTTTGGGGCCGGTGGATTTCAGCGCGGCGGCCTGGTTCGCGGCCCGGCGCTTTTCGGTGACGGTACGGGCGTCCATACGGGTGTCCAAGCGGGCGTTGATCGGGGCGCCCGTGTAAGCGTCCGTATGGTCAATGGTTTCGGATTCATGGATCATGGTTTGTCTCCCTTTCCTTAGAAAATCAGAAGTCACAAATCAGAAAATCGAGTCCTCCGTTTCTGATTTCTGATTTCTGCCTTCTAGAGGGTAGCAGCCGGGTCTGAGAAATTGGAGACGGATGAGACAAAAGAGACGGTTTATTTAATTAGAGGGGTCTAATGCAAGGGCAGGGGCAAGGGCATGAAAACAGGGACAAGGGCAGAAGACGAGAGCCAGCCGGCGCACTACTTGCTCAGGACACTAGGAATCTGATAATCTACGCTACTTCAAAGCCGAGCAAACGATGCCCTCGGAGCCTATACTCATCAGCGGCGAGATGCCCCTTGGCTCTCGCCTTCTTTGGTATTTTGCATGGAACCGCCGCCCGGTCTACATTAGCGCCGTAGTGTTGGCAATCGTTGGCACATTTCTCTTCCGTTCTCCTTACGGCTTGGTTGTCGGCATCATTCCGCTCGGACTCCTCTTTAAAGCCACAAAATTCGTCAATAGCACAGCGCCTGAACTGATCGAGGCTGCGAAGGCAACGACCCTCAAGGCAGGCACCGAGCGCGTTGGCGTCGGCCTTGAAAATTCCGATGCCGTTGCGCTTGCCCTTCCGGCCAGGGAACGCGGCCCACTCGGCGTTCGACCAGCTTCGCAATGCACCTTTTCCTGCATCTACATCACGGATGCGTCCTTTTCAACCTTCACCGGCAGTTCTTTCTCCCTCCCGGACCGCACCCTGCGCAACGCCACGACTGCCGAAGAGATTTACTTCCGCCACGTCAGCGCAATCAATCAGCATGACGGCTACATCGAAATCATGCTCAATCGCGGCAACAAACCGAGAAGAATTGACATCGGCAACGATCCGAACGGAATGAGGCTTCTCGATACGCTGCGAACCCGGTCGCGCACCCCTGAGAAACCAGCCGCCATTCCTCAAGCGCCCGTGGAGATCATTCCACTCGAACAGGCCCCTCTCACAATCACCGCAAGCGACGATGAGCGTTATTGCTACATTCGCGCCAGCAAGCTCATGGAATACTATTCGGACCCCACCGTTATCGACGCACTCGTGGAGCGTCTACAGGTTCCTGGCACCGTCGCTACACACAGGCTGATGACCGAGAAGGACAAGAAGGCAGCCATCGAAGCGCAGATCGACCACTTCAGTCAAACCTCTTCTTCATTCTGGTACGGCTTGCCTCACCGCGAAATCCTGGCCGCGTCCTTATGGCGTTGCGGCGGCGAGTTCCTCAGCCGGCGCGTGATCGAGGATAAGTTTTACGACGTCGCCCGCGAGGAAGACTTGCGCAGACCCGTTGCCCGATGGCTACTTGCTAGGAACGAAGAACCCTATATGGAGATCCAACTTGGGCGCAGGCGCATCGACGTGCTTGGCTGCAACAGGCGTGGGTCTCGTCTCACCGCCGTGGAACTCAAGAACAGCGACGAGGAATTTAGACGCGGACCCGATCAGATGGGAAGTTTCGCCGAATACGCGCACGCGGTCTACCTTGCATGCACACCCTCGTTCGCCACGGATTATTTAGAGCGCAACGCAGAACACAAGGCCGTCAATCACTGGGACCCGACGCTTCTGAATCGTAAACTGCGACAAGGTGGGTTCGGGCTTCTTATCGTCGAGCGCGAGCACGTCTTCGAGGTCATCAAGCCCGTCGAGCAAAGCCCTTCCCCGGAACGAGTTGCCAAGATCGTCGCTAGCCTTGCGGCCTTCCATAAGATTGAACTTGATTGAAATTCAGGACCAGCGGCAGCTCTTAACAGGGCAGCGCCAATACATGCCGGGAGGGACGGCAGGATGCCGGTCGTTGTCGCATGGGCTGTGCCGATGAAACAAACGGCACTCCGTCCGGTATGCCTGCATCGGCGAGTTGCGCTCAAAGATTGTAGTGGTCAGATCGTATCTAGCAGCCTTGAACGAATTGCCTTCCCGGTCGTATACGTCCTTATCGCTGCGCCCCACATAGGCGACCCGACCGTTGCGTTTGAAAACGTAGACCCCAGGAGTAGCCATATAACGGCATTATACACCTGAACTCCGCCGACTGGTGCAGACATGGCGTCTTTTGCCATGTCTGCGAAAAATACCAGCCATCCGAAACCGTAGACATCACAAAGCGATGTCTGATGCCACCCGCGAGAGCCGGTAGTGCCGAGTTTTGTGGCTAAAACTATGTGAGCTTTCGGCAGGCGTGAACAGATCAGAAGCAGTATCCCGGCGGCAGACGTGGTCAGGTCCAGGACCTCGGCGAGCGAGATGAAGCCGACGCTAAGATGTTCGAGTTCCTGAAGCGTGGCCAGCAGATCGGTCACCGACCTCCCCCGCGATCGAGACGCCAGACCAGCAGCACATGCATCATCGTCCGAATGCCCACGCCACCATCAGCGGGAACTCTTCTCGCCAGAATGCGCCACCGTGCGACCCCGTTCGCTCACTCATGACGACATCTGCACCTGCATCGCGCAGTGCGTCCGCCCACCTCCTTGCGTTCTCGAGGAAGAACGGCTCCTGTGTGCCAGCGACGAGGTATACGCGCGGAAGCGGACTCGGCATAACGCCAGGCGGCTTGTAACCGCCGCCAGGCGAGGCGCAGAAGACCGCACTGTAGACATTCGGATGCCGAAGCCCAAGAGCGAGGGCCAGCTCTCCACCCGCCGAGACGCCGAACACTGCTGTACGTTCAGTGGGCAGCGCCACGCCAAACCGGGACTCCGTCCATGGGCGAATGTTCTCGACGAAGAACTTCTCGTGTGCCGCAAACCGCTCCGGATCAAAGCCCGGTGAGTACTCATGGAGCCGCAGCGTGTCATCGGTGAGCCCGTGTACACCGACGATCATTGTGGACGGTACGTCAGCCTTCTCGAGCAACCGGCCCCATTTCGAGATTCGCTGACCGTCACCAGCGAAGACGATTGCTTCGGGCGGTTCCGGTGGAACGTACACCGTGACCTGGCGTCCACCGTCGTACTCGAACGTCTCGGTGACAAACTCTCCCGAGACTGCGCCGGTGGGCTTGGCGGGCGGTCCGTCGGACTCAGTTGGCTTGCGGTTGACGTGGTTGCGTGCTTGCTTCTCCATGGCCTTGCCTTCATTTATAGAATTTTAGAACTCCAACATATTGATTGTGAATCACCTGGAAATGATCTGTGCCCGGCTTGGGCAATCGGACAGGTGGGGCTTCCCAGGTTCTCACAAAGCTTGTAAATGATCTATCTTTTGCACCACGACGCAAGAATGCAAGTCTGCCGCGCTAAATTGGGTAAGGCGGGTTGAAAGGCTGATCGAGGCGGCGAGCAGCCTGAGAGCGAATCTCACTTCCGTCGGCGACCTCATTTCCGAGCCTTTTGAGCAGGGGCGAAGCCTCGTATTGTTCTTGCTCGTTGTACCTGAGTGCTATGGCTGGGGTCAGCGTTAAAGATCCGGTCAGCTTCGGCAAACAGTGACGACACCGCCAGCAGCTTCAGGTCTTCGTACTCCTCGAAGCTGAAGTTATTACGGCCGATTCTGAGCTCGCCCAGTTTGCCCGCATACTGTTGCACCAGGGGCAGGTCATTTTTCGCAACGGATAAATAAACGCTGATATAGTTCCGTTGCAACGCAACGCCCACGACGGGCCATTCTACTGCTTTGCCGGGTAGAGCAAAATAATAGAATTTCCCATAACCGATCATCTTGAAACGCATTCCCGGCTCGCCCGCTGGCGTACCCTTGTGAAAGTAACGCTTAAGGCAAGGCGCAGACCGTTTGATGAGCTCATCCAGCTTTACGAGATGAACCTTCCGCCTCGGATCGAAATCAAGATAGGCTTGTAAACTGTCTACATTTACTCGAAACATCTTGCCTCCTTCCCTGATCTGTCGTGGCATATCACGGATGCTCCTGCACGGTTCGTCAATTGACGATATCAGGGTCGATTGGGAACGATCGCCTTTACCGCGATCTCATCGATACGGATTGCTCTCCGAAAGTCGGTTCGCTCTTACTGGCTACACCAACGTGTAAGGCTGGAGGCTTCGGTGCTGAACGGGCAGCACACGGAATCGCCTATACGTCCAATCGATACTCTCCCTCGACCCCGAGCAGCGTGAAAACCGATTGGCTACCATCGGCCAGGAAAAGCTGAGCAATTGCCTTGATCCAATTCACAGTTGCGAAGATCGGTAAGACCCGCTGCGGCGGCAGCCGGCGTTTCTGAGCGCGCCATCATGGCTCAGACCGGCCACAAATCCCTCACCACCCTGCGCAAGTACATCCGCGAAGGATCGCTCTTTTTAGAAAATGCCGCGGCAAAAGTGGGGCTGTAAACAGACTGGAGAGTTTCGCCAGCCACAGCAAAGACTCAGGGGCAAGGGAAGGATCAATCCGAGTCCCGTCGGCCGGGATTTTCGATCCCAAGCGCAGCCACAAGCACCTAAAAAGGTGCTAGAATCAACTCATGGCCATGCTCAACATTGCGAAAGACATCCAATCTTTGACAACGTTCCGCCGCCGCTCCGGGGATTTCATCAAGCAGCTCAAGAAGAGCAAGCGCCCGGTCGTGCTTACGGTCAAAGGGCGGGCGGCTGCCGTGGTGCAGGACGCCGAAGCTTACCAACATCTGCTCGATCTTGCGGCGCGCGCGGACGTGGAAGAAGGCATCCGGCAGGGATTGGAGGATGCGCGGGAGGGGAGGATGCGGCCGGCGGAGGAGTTCTTCGCCGATTTTGAAGCTGAGCATGGCATACCTCGCTAACCTTACTTCCCGCGCCGAGCGCGACCTCTCTCAATTGTTTGACGATATCAACGCCCGGAATTCCGAGGCGGCGATGCATTGGTATCGCGGCCTGAAGGAGGCGATCCTGACCCTGAACCAGCAACCGAAGGGGTGTGCTGTCACGCCGGAGAATCGAAAGCTGAGGCATTTGCTGTACGGCAACAAACCGCACGTCTATCGCGCGATCTTCCGAGTGTTGGAGAAGCAAAAGCGCGTCGATGTGCTCCACGTCCGCCATGGAGCGAGGCGCGTATTTAGGAGGTTGCTGAAAAACCCTGCCAGCATGTCATTCTGAGGAGCTAAAGGCGACGAAGAATCCGGCAAGTGATTGATTTAATGCAAAGGCAGATTCTTCGCTGCGCTCAGAATGACAGTTCTC
>JBOGJY010000227.1:0-8388 GCA_050745325.1 Terriglobia bacterium | reverse complement strand
CGCGTGCAGCAGGCCATTCGCCTGGTTTTCCAGAAGCTTGTCGAACTGGGCAGCGTGCGTCAGGTATTTCTGGGTTTTCATCGCGAAGGGGTCCTGCTGCCGGTAGTAAACATTGGCGATCCATTAGGTGCGAGAATCTGTTGGAAACCGGCGCGATACGGCGCCATTCTGAAGATGGTGACTAATCCGATGTACGCAGGCGCCTACGCGTTTGGCAAGACCGGGATCCGGACGACCGTGGTCGATGGACGGGCGCGGAAGACCGAAGGGCATCAGAAGCTGAGGGAAAATTGGACGGTCTTGATCCCAGACCACCATCCCGGTTACATTCCTTGGGAGCAGTTCGAGCGTAATCAGTTGTTGTTGAGCGAGAATGCCTACATGAAGTCGCGCATGGGCCGCAAGTCAGGACGCGGGGGCCGGAGCCTTTTGGCGGGCCTGCTACGATGTGGCCGCTGCGGGCGGATGCTGAACGTTTCTTACACCGGCCCGGGTGGCAACACGCCGCGCTTCGTTTGCCGGGCGATGGGGAACGGCTGTGTGAAGGGGTGCGTCAGCTTCACAGGCTGGCGGCTCGACCACGCCGTGTCGGGCGAGATTCTGCGAGCGATCGAAGGCAGTGCCGTGGAAGCGGCTATCGAGGCTGCTGAGCGCGTAGTGCAGCAGGACACGGAGTGGCGCCGGGCTTTGGATCTAGAGTTAGAACAAGCCCGTTATGAAGCCGGTTTGGCGGCGCGCCGGTACGAGTCCGTGGACCCGCAAAACCGCCTGGTAGCGAGTGAACTGGAAGCCCGCTGGAATGTTGCCCTTGAAAAAGTGCGAGAGCTGGAGAACCGGGCGAAGGAATGTGAATCCGCTGCGCGAGCGAGACCTGTTCCAGACAAGGAAACCTTGCTTGCGCTGGCGGAGGACCTGCCAGCAGTCTGGAATGCGCCGGAAATCGACATGCGCTTAAAGCAGCGGATCGCACGGATTCTGATCCGGGATATTGTGGCTGACCTGGATGAGAAGGCCAATGAGATTGTGTTGATCATTCACTGGCATGGCGGTCGCCACTCGGAGCGGCGCGTGGCCAGAAACAAGACCGGTCACCATGGTAATTCCACCAAGGTCGAGGTGTTTGATCTGATCAGGCAAATGGCGGGGCAGTATCGTGACGATCAGATCGCGGTCACGCTGAACCGGCTTGGGCTACGGACCGGGGTGGGCAACAGTTGGGACAAGGCTCGGATTCGCGATCTACGGAATAAGCTGCACCTGACCGCGTTTGATCCGGCACAGCCAGGTCCAGCCGTGCTGAGCTTGCAGCAGGCCGCAGCTCAGCTCGGCACTTGCCGTACGTTGGTCAGGAGGCTGATCAAGGCGAAGATTCTTCCTGCTTCCCAAGTCGTCCCCTATGCTCCGTGGCAAATCCCGGAAGAAGCCGTCCAGTCGCAGGCCGTCATCGATGCCGTAAAGGCAATGAGCGGCCGCAGCAATGCTCCGCAGCCACGAGATGTGGACGACCACCAGCTAATGTTTTCAATGTCTTAACAAGGAGTAGCAGAATGTCACGGTCCCGCCCGGCACGGGAAAGACCATGATTGCGAGGCTTATTGCCACGCAGTCAAAGCGTAGCTTTTTGCCCATCACATCCGCCGAGATCACCGAGCCAAAAGCTGTCTCGCGGGTTTTCGCCCGCGCCCGGGAAAACAGTCCATCGTTGATTTTTATTGATGAGATGGACAGCCTGGTCCCGGCCAATCAAGGGTATCTCAACCAGCACTACATCCAGATCGTTGAGCAGTTTCTGATTGAGATCAGCAACTTGCAGCCGGAGCACAACGTTTTTCTGGTGGGCACGACGAACCATCCGGAGAACATTGACGCGCGGATCCTGCGCGGCGGGCGGTTCTCGGAAAAAATCGAGATCACGCCTCCGGGCCCCCGCGAAGTCCGGCGCCTGCTTGAGAAATTCCTCGCAGGCGTTGAGTTAGAGCCTAAAGCCGGGCGCGATTACCTCACCGCGTGGCTGCAGGGGACGACTCCGGCAGACCTCGAGGCCATGATTTCAACCGCCAAGCGCTATGCGTTCGAGCGCAGCGGAGACGATCGGCTTCGGCCGCTCAGCCTGGAAGACTTTGAACGGGCCGCAGAGCGAGTGCTGGGCCAAGCGCCGGCGTTTCCTCCAGTTCTTTCGAATCAACCGTAACTCCTTATTGACCAAGACAGTGTACCCGCCAAACTGATCAGTTTCCTTCCTCAGTTACTCTCTTCTCTTCGAATCAAGCGTGTCTTCGAGCGTGTGGGATCGACAGCGTCAATTTCCTGTAGGACCGCAATCCAAGCATCAACTCTTCTCTCTCTTGTCACACAATCGGTTGAGTTCGGAATTATGGGGAGATTTTTGCGCGAAAATTTGACGAAATCGGAAAAGTGGGCTTAAGGTCGTCTCCATCGGGCCGCCGGGAAAGGTCGTAAGAAGGCGGTCGAAACAGAAAGGAGATATCCATGCGGATCAACCTTAGCCAGAGTTCGAAGAGACCTCTGGCTCTCCTCGGGATTGCGTTTCTTCTGACGGCGACGTGGGGCGTGGGCTGGTGCTTGGGACAAAACCTGGGCACGGCCCCGCAGACCGGCGTCGCTGTGCAGGGCGAAACCGGAGCGCAGCCCGAAGGAGCTTTTTTGAACATGATCAACTGGGTGGCGAACGTCATCGCGCCAATCGGCGCTGCCGGGGCGGTGGTCGGCGCCATTATCGCCTGGCTGAGCGGGCGGGGGTTCGGGCGGTGGATCTTTGCCGCTGTGGCGCTGCTCGGCGTGTCGGGGATCACCCGGCTGCTCGAATTCTGGGTTGCGTCGGGGACGGGAGGTGTTACTTAGCAAAACTCCAGAGAACAGGAACTCCCGCGTGTGATGATGCGGGATCAAAGTCCAGCGGCATGCGCGGCCCCTGGCGGGGATTCACTAATCACCAGACGCCGCGCGGCTGCCGGCTGGATATCGCAGGGATTTTAGGAAAGGAAAAGGAATGACCACGCCCCAGCTTGTGAACGACATCATTTCGGTGCTGCTCTCGCTCGCGCTTCCGGCGGCGCTGTTGTCGCTCGTGCTCGCCGGAATCAGCCTGCGGCGCGAAGGCGGGGCCATTGGCGGAGGTTTTACGAAATGGATTTTCTGGTCGGTGGTTTTCTTGACGCTCGAGCCCCTGCTGAGTTGGTTTCCGTCGCTCGGGGTGACTACGCCCGTGCCTACGGGGGGGATCTCGACGCCGTGGCTTGCCAGCTTTTCAACCGACGTTCATACGTTTATGAACAGCTTTGTGATGGGGAAGCTCGTGACGGTGCTTGCGGCATACATGGTGCTGCGGGCGATTATCGACGCCGCCCAGGGACAGAATCCGCTGCTGTCGATCCTGGCGGCGATGTTCCTGCTGGGCGCGCAGGGAGTGATGAGCCTGTTTCACGGCTGGAACACCGGGACGCCTTACGCCACGGTCGACGTGCTGGCGGCGGCGTGGACGTATCTCGCCGGCGTGATCATGCCCATCGCGGCGGGGCTTGCGATCATCTGGGGAATCTTCAACTTTGCGACGCACAAGCCGTGGCTGCGGATGGTGGGTGTGGCGCTGGCGATGCTTTGCGTGGCGGGCATCTGGAAACTGGTTCTCGCCATGATGACGTAGGAGCGAACCGTGTCGGTGTACAACGGCGTTTTGAACCTGACGAACTGGACCGGCAACGTGATCATGCCGGTCATGGCGGGGCTGTTCTTTGTGGTCTCGATCGTCAACTTCTCACGGGGCCGCGAATACTCGCACCAAATGTGGGCGGGGTTTCTGTGCCTGTTGGTTTCGGGTTTGTTGCGGGCGATGGAGACGTTCGCCGGCCAGCGGGCGTGGGACAATCCCGACGTTTATGCGGTGGCGATTCGCACGTTCGTCGATTGGACGGCGAACGTGCTGTTGCCGGTTTATGCGGCGCTGCAGGTAGCGGCCGGCGCACTCGACATGACGACCAACATCCGGTTCCATCACAGCGCGGGGTGGATGCGTCACTTTGCCGCCGCCGGGATGTGCCTCCTGATTTCAGGGGCACTGCGGCTGGGCGAATTCTTCGTCATCCATGGGACGGCGGGAATCCCCTAGCGGTCAGCCTCGTCCCGGGATTTACGAAAGGAGAAAGGAGCTTCAGTATGGCGCTCGAAATCACCAGGGTGCATCGCAATCTGCGGATGAGGGTGCGCTTCTTTGGCCTCGAGGCGGAAGACATCTTCGTGCTGCTCGCGGTGGCGATCGCGGGGCAGTTCCTGGGGAGGCTGGTGAACCGCGACCTTGCGGGCCTGCCGATGTCGATTGTACTCGAATGGGGAGTGCCGGTCGTCGCCATCCCGGCGCTGATGCTTTTCAAGTACGGCAAGCAGCGGCACTACTTCTCCGACTTCATCGCTTACCGCTCGAAGCCGCGCGTCTATTCGGCGCACGAGCAAGACACTCAGCTTGCGAAGCCTTATCTCAGGGAGGATGCGCCGTGCCGGTGACGTTTGAGAAGTATCAACGATCGCTAAAGGCCCCAGCTTTGGCGGAGCAGCTTAAGATCCGCGACCTTCTGGACGGTGTGGCCATCCAGCTCGACGGATCGTTTGTCGCCGGTTACGAGCTTTCGGGCCTCAACTCCTATTACGCGAGCGACGAACAGCGCAACCGGACAAAGGGGCATCTCGAGGCGCTGGTGCGCTCGCTTCCAGAGCACTCGATGCAAATGCAGGTGCGGTTCGAGATCAGTGAAGGCACGGGCGGCGTGATTGACGGCTACAAGGATGAGAACCGCAATGAAAGTCCAGTGCTTCAGGCGCTTGACCGCGACCGCGTTGCGGCGTGGCGGGCGAAAGACACAGCGGGCTTTTATCTGAGGCACTTTCTGCACGCCTACTTCATCTGGGATCCGAGGCTGCACCACCAGCAGCGGGATTCGGACTGGAGCCAGAGGATGAGTTATAGCTTCTCGGCCAAAAAGTGCATCGAGCGTAGCCGGCAGGAGCACGAAGATCTGCTGGCCGAGTTCGAAAGCTTGCTCGCGGGGGTGGAGGCGACGCTCTACGCAGGCGGGATGGGGGCGAGGCGGATGACGCACGACGAGATCTTCCTCGAAATCAAGCGGGCTCTGAACCCCTTGGTCAATGACACGCATCCGTACCGCGAGCCTGGATTGTCGCTGTTCCCGGAGAGCGCCCGCAGCCAGATGGCGAACGTCAACATCGAAGACGAGACCGACGATTACCTCAAGATCGGCGGCCTGCTCTATTCGTGGGTGACCCTGAAGGACCTGCCCGACGCGACGTTTCAAGGGCTCTTGAGGGAGCTGGCGGTAGTGGATTTTCCGATCGTGGTGAACGCGCAGGTGGGGCTGCCCGACCACGCGGAGGCCGTCAAGCGGTTTAAGAAGCAATTGCGAAAGATGACGGCGGCGCAGCGGGACATTCACGGCGGCTTCCGGCTCGACATGGACGCGCAGGTGGCGCAAGGCGAGTTGATGCAGGTTTTGAACGACCTGATTTCAAGCTCGCTAAGAGCCTGCTCGGTGAGCGTGATCGTAAGCGTGCGGACGTCGCGCCCGGCGCGCAACCGCCAGGAGATGGAAGAGGCCGAACGTGTGCAGGCAGACCGCCGGCAGCGGGTGCTACACGCGATGGCGCGGATGAATGGAGCTCGCGGCATCCTTGAAGATGCCGCGAAGAAGCGGCTCTTTTTCTCGGGTCTGCCGGCAATGGCGGACCACGAAAACTTCCGCGAGCACGACGCGCTCACGCTGCACGGCGCGGACCTTCTACCGGTTGAAGCGCCGTGGGCGGGAACGCCGAACTCGCCCCTCATGCTCTTTGAGACACCTTACCGGCAATTGATTGCTTTCTCGCCCTTTGACCCGAGCCTCGCCGATGCGAACGTACTGATCATTGGCGGAACGGGCAGCGGCAAGACGTTTATGGCGCAGCAGATGCTCTTAATGATGGCGCGAGCGAATTCCTTGATTTCGATTCTCGAGCGCGGCGACTCTTACGAACCTTTAGTCCAACTGATGGGTGGGCGCGTGATTTCGGTTGACCTCGAAGGAACGGAGACGCTGAATCCTTGGGACCTGCCAGCGGGAGAAATTGAGCCCACGCGGGAGAAGATCTCGTTTCTCAAGAGTTTGACGCGGCACATGGTTGGGGAAACTCCAGGGTCTGATTCTTCGCTCCTCGATAGCGTCCTCACCGACGCGATTGCGCGGACCTATAAACGCCGGGCGGCGCAGCTGTCGAATCCCATTCCAACCTTCTCGGATCTGAGGGACGAACTTGCCCAGTGGCGCGACGAAGAGCGCAACGAGCGGGCGATGGACGAGGCGCGCCTCGCGGCCCTGAAGCTCAGGCAGTGGACCGGCGAGAAAGGTATTTATTCCAAGCTGTTTGACGCTCCGACGACCATGCGTCTCGAAAACAACTGGCTCTTTTTCAACGTCGAGGAGCTGGGGAAAGATCCGAGGCTCGAGACGGCGATGTCGATGGTGATTGCGAACGCGGTGTCAGAACGCGCGGCCGGGAAGACTGGCCGACCTTCTATCACCGTTCTCGATGAGTGCTGGTTTCTGCTGGATTCCCCGGCGCTTGCGCCCGAGGTGGTTCAACTGTTCCGCACGGCGCGGAAGCGCAATTCAAGCGTGTGGGGGATCAGCCAGACGGTGGAGGATTTTGTGGGGACCGAAACCGAGCCGCGTCCGCATGGGCCGGGGATCCTCAAGAATTCGAGCACGAAGATTATCGGCAAGCAGCTCGGGTCGGCCGCACCCCTTGCCGAGCACCTCTTCCTGAACCCAACGGCCATTTATGAGATCAAGCAGTTTGGGGCGCCGCGCAAGGGTCAGGGCGGCGAAGCATTGCTGGTGCTCGGCGAGAAGGCCGAGACAACCCAAACCATCCGTATTGTGCCGACGCCTGCCGTTTACTGGGTTTCGACCACCTTCCCGCGCGAGCGGCGATATCGCCACTGGTATTTACGGAGGCATGAAGGGCGTTCCAGGCTCGATCTTTACCAGGAATTAGGCGCGAAGTTCCCGTATGGCCTCGCGGATGCGCCGCCGCTCCCGGAGGAGGTCTCGCGGGCGGTCGACGAAGCGTGGGCGGAGAACGGGAGGTGAAGCGTGATCGCAGCGGCGGTGTTCTTCGGATTGTTTACGGTGGGGATGATTAAGGCCAAGACGCGGCGGCAAGTGATGGCGCTGGCTCTTGCCGGGAGTGTCGCCGCGATGGTGGTGGCGCCGCGTCCGGCGCGGGCGCAGGGAAGCCTGATCGGGGCTATCCAAGGAGTGCTGAACGTCATCAACGGCGTGGTCCACACCGCGCTCTCGGCGGTGGCAAGCGCGCGCAACACGATGAACCAGTTCTATCAGCTGACCATCTGGCCGCAGCAAGTAGTTAATCAGGCGCGGGCGCTGGTCACGCAGATGATCGGGCAGTACCGCAGGCCGATGTACGGCATCTTCCACCTGAATCTTCGAAGCGCCACTCTGCCCAGGACGCTGGCGCTCGAACAGGTCATCCGCAATAGCCAGACCAATGACTTCAGCGCGCTTGGTACGAACTATACGAATGTCTATGGTCCGGTGCCGGGAAACAGTTCGGCAAGCCCTTACGACCAGAACATGACGGATATGGACGATGCGCTTGCCGAAGACACGTTGAAGACGCTCAAGGAGAGTGATGAGGCGGACAGCCTGACCCTGGGCGTAGCCGACCAGATCGAAAGCGCCGCAACTCAAGCGGCGCCCGGCTCGGCGCCGTTTCTGACGGCGACGGCGGTCGTAGGAGCGATCCAGTCGCAGGCGGTAATGCAGAAGATGATGGCCGCAGACCTTCGGCAGGAAGCAGCGTACCTCGCGCATCGCACCGCGCTAGAAAAGCAGGGGGCTACGAGCGCGACGAGTCTCGCCAACGCGCTGATGAACCTTTTGCAGTAGTCGAAAGGAAACCGCATGAGGGAACAGATGCTCAGAACATTCAAGACCGCGGCTGTGTGGACGGAAAGCCATAAGCTGCGAGCCGCGTGCCTAATCATGATGCTCCTGTTGCTGTGGCCCATGCCGGTAAGGAGTCAGTTTTTGGATCCGTGCTGCGCGATCATCGCGGCGAGCCTCTCGACCATTTCAAAGACGCTCACAAACACCATCGGCGGAGGGCTCAACCAAATCCTCACGGCCGACAAGACGATCTCGAACTTCGAGCGAAACGCCGTCTGGCCGGTGAACCTCATCAACCAGGCGCGAGGGCTGGTAGCGAGTTTAGGCGGGACCTACCATCAGATCGAAACTGTGATCAGCCAGCCGGTCACCAGCGCCACGCTCGCCGCGCCGCAGCGTCTCGAGCAGAACCTGC
>JBOGJY010000226.1:0-14868 GCA_050745325.1 Terriglobia bacterium | reverse complement strand
GCGTTACCAGGCTTTCACGGTGCTATCACTCGTTGCAAAAGTAGTTGCATATGGGAGGAAATCATGGGATAGTGTTGCGCATGGCGAGGAAATCGAAAGTTCAGGCTGTTAGCACGAAACCTGAAGTGCGCTATGGTTAAATTTGCACAGAGCACCCGTCCATCCCTTCGGGCGGGTTACGTGAATCCTCATTGAAAACACAGGCTCGCGTGGTGCTTACCGTAAAAAACGCAGCCTTGCTGCCGGTACCCGACATAGCTCCCGCGGTTCCGCTGACTGAGTTCATCAGCGTCGGGTCAAAAGACCCACACGATTGTGGGCTTCGCTCCACCCATCCTGAATCTGATATCGCAAACCCAGATTCAGAGTCATGTTGGGACTCAATTTTGTAATCGTCCTGAATGAACGTTGTCGGCTTCTTGGCGGGTGGGCCATCTTCGAGGTGGGTCGGGTAGCCCTCACCCAGCGTCTGAGGGGTAAACCAGTTGCCCTGGCTATCAGGCGCAGTTGTCAGACGTCTGGACGCTGTCGCAGTCGATGGTCAATGACCTCAGCTTACTTGTCGCACTGCTGCCGACAGTCAACTTCGATGGGACAGCCAGCCTGCACAAGGGCGACACTGACGTGTTTACGCACAGACAAGCTCGCTTGTTCCATTGTCCTGTATTCAGTCTTTTCGCTTGCGCGAGGTATGCAAAATGCTGTAGATCATATCTACTGGGGTCGGCGAGGAGTCTGAGGATGACCATAGTCAATCGGAAGAGGCTGGTGACGTGGGCGATCGCCGCATCGATGTGCGTCGTCGCGGGTTGCAAACAGCGTGCAGCGACTGCCCACCCGGATCGCGGCGCAATGTCTGCTTCACAGCCGATTCAGGTGGGAGGAGAGGCGGCGGTTACGATCCAGCGCAACCCAACCAGTCACGGTACCAAACCTGAATTCGTTTCTCTGACCTTCCTTCCCGGGCGCGGAATGAATGTTTTTCAGATTTACGCTGACGTCCCGGGCCTGGGGAAGATTCCGGTTCTTAATTCGCCATCGCTTGAAACCTTGGCGAAGCGCCTCAACGGCCAGGGATTCGATCGCCTCGGCCTCGTCAGCGTGGGATTCGGAGAAGCGTTTCTGATTCCCTACCCCAATCGCATTTTCGGCAGGCTTTCCAGTGACGGTACGGAGCTCGCCACGAAATGGCACGGCCATACCATACTGCTGCCCGCCCTGCGCGTTCACCCCACGCAGAGCGCATCGTCGCCGCGCCACGCTGCGTCGAACGAGGGCATGGTGATGCATGGCCTGATTCTCAGGGACCAGGCTCAGGATATCCACACGGAACAAACTCCTGACGGCGAGACAGCGACCGCTGTGATTCACGCCGGCGACTATGGCGGACACTGGCTTTCCCGGACCGATCTGAGTTTCACGCTTGAGCTTACCGGCGACGCCGTGACTGAATCCATTGTGGCGACCAACGTCGGGCAAGAGGACGAGCCCATTGCCATAGGAGCCCATCCATATTTTGCGATTCCGAGCGGGGATCGCACCCAAGCCAGGCTTCACGTACCGGCCAGCATGATGGCCATTGTGAATAATTACCGCCAAGAATTTCCCACCGGAAAGCTCAGGCCCGTTCAGGGAACCCGCTATGATTACCGGTCGCCTGACGGAATCCCTCTGGATGACCACGCGCTCGACGACAATTTTTCTCATCTCGAACGAACCGACGGTGCCGTTGACGTAAGGCTGACGGACCCCAAATCGCATTACGGCATCGCGGTCGACGGGCTTTCGCCCGCCATCAAGACGGTGCAGATCTATTCTCCACAGGGCCGGGAGTTCGTCGCAGTTGAGGAGCAATTCAATTTCGTCGATCCCTTCGGCAAGGAATGGAGAGGAATGGACACCGGTATGGTCACCCTGCATCCCGGAGAGTCCACTACCTGGAAGCTCCGCCTGCACCTGTTCACCCCCGCCATTGATTGAGGCGGTAGCAGTAGCCTGTTATGAACTCGTCGTCCCGGGTTTGCGGCGACCTTCTGCCGTACTTCCATCAAATACTGTTTTGCTTGCCCATTCTTACTATGCCCAGCCGGGGCAGAACGACCAGGACTTTTTCGATGTTTCTCCCGATGGGCACCACCTAGCCGTGACCGTGGAGTTAGTCCCGCAGGCAAATATCGTTATGGTCGAAAACACTCATTAACCTGGCTTCCGGAGGTGGGGTTTACTTACGGCGGCTCAATTGACGATGAACGGGCTACTCTTCCCTTGACATCCAGGTTGTCCCGAAACCGGCCATGAAGCTGTCTGCGATGAGGAAGGAAAGTGTTTCGTGGCGTTCTCAGATCGCCCCGTGGGCTTCTCCGGCCCCATCTAGGCTTGCGAAGCCACCGGTAGTTTAGCGGCATCCCAAGCGGCGAGTCCGCCGGCCATCTCGATCAACTGGGTGATCCCGTACTGGTGCAAGATGCTGACGGCGATTGAAGAGCGGTAGCCGCCCGCGCAATGGAGGGCAATGCGGCGGTCGCGGGGGATCTCGCTGATGCGCTCTTGCAAACGGTTAAGCGGAATATTCACGCTGCCGGCAATATGCCTTGTGGACCATTCGTGCGGATTTCTGACATCCAGCAGCAGAGGCGGGTCAACGCTCGCCAACGCTTCCGCCACTATCGTAGCGCTGAGGCGTTCCGTCGGCCACACCAAGTCGGGTCTGCCGGCAAGCGCTTCCATACCCCCCAGCAGGTAGCCCTTGACGTGATCGAAACCAATGCGCGCCAGACGCAGGGCCGCTTCCTGCTCGCGTCCAGGCTCAGCGATGATCAGGATCGGCTTTGCGCCATCGAGCACCGTTCCCGCCCAGGTGGCATACTGCCCGCCGAGTCCGATGTTGATGCTGCCCGCAAGGTGACCCTTGGCATACTCGGCGGCGTCACGCACGTCGAGGATCTGAGCGCCCGCGTCCCCCATGCGAAGGACCTCGGCGAGATCGACGGGATGGAGAACCTGTTCGAGGTTCTTGTCGAGTGTCTGGCGCTCGCGAGTATTGAGGATGGCATCGTAGGTGAAGTACGGCGGGGCGTCGGGCTGGTCGGCTGTAACGAGATGAACGAATTCCTCCTTCGACATCGGTTGCAACGCGTAATTGAAGCGCCGCTGATCTGCCAGCGAGGATACGGTGTCAGAGGAAAGCTGCTTCCCGCAAAGCGAGCCGGCGCCATGCGCCGGGTAGATGAGGGTTTCGTCCGGAAGCGTTAGAAGTTTGTTGTGGAGCGAGTCGTATAGATGGGCGCCAAGGTCGTTGGCTGTCCACCCAAGAGACGCGCGCAGGTCAGGCCGGCCGACGTCTCCAATGAATAGTGTATCGCCTGTAAGAACAGCGTACGGTTTTGCAGGGTCTTTCAAAAGATCAAACACCAGGATCGAGATGGACTCGATCGTGTGGCCGGGGGTTTCGAGAACTTGGAGGCGAAGTCCGGGGAAGTCGAGCGTCTCTCCGTCCTTCATCGCTACGAAGCTGTATTCCGCCTGGGCGCGGGAGCCGAGATGGATCGTCGCGCCGCAGCGGTCGCGCAGTTCCAGATGGCCTGCGACAAAATCAGCGTGAAAGTGGGTGAGAAAGACGTGGCGGATCTGAAGGCCAAATTTATCCGCGTCGACTAGATACTGGTGAATGTCGCGCTGAGGATCGACGATGACGGCGCTGGAACTGGCCTCCTCCCCGAGCAAATAGGAAGCGTGAGCCAGGCAGCCCAAGTAGTACTGCTTCAGAATCATAAGTCTCCATAGGTTACCGCAGCGCTCCCGCGTCTTCGGCCCGTTTGAGCAGAAGCGCGTTCAGCACGCTGCGCGAATAAACGAGCAGCGGCGCCCGCAGACTCATTCGCACCGCCGCGCCGTTCGCTGCCACAAGCCTCGCCTCTTCCACCTGGACGTGATGCTGGCACGCATCCGTGAGGAAGGGATACCGGCGCGCCGCCTCCGCACGGTTTTTCCCACCCCGGCTTTTCCTCAAAGAGAAAACCGTCGGGCGCCCGCTCGCCCGCCTCCTTCGCGCCGCCGAGCAGACGCTCCGCCGCCGCCGTACCTGCCGGGCCCCCGCCGATAATGGCGACCGATTGCACGCGATGCTCGCCTCCAAGAGGCCGAGAATATCACGGCGCTTGAACCGAGTAAACCAAGGCTAGCCCGGAGTAGCGTCTTAATTTCAACGCCCGTGATCGGCGGGTGCGATGTCGAAATGGAGAACCTCTTTGCGAATCCCTAGCTTCTCGTAAAGCGCAATGGCCGGATCGTCACCATAGTCAGCCTGAACATAAATAACCCACACGCCGCGCTGCGAAGCGATTCTCCTCAGATCGTCAATCATGGCGGTCGCAATATGCCGACGGCGATGCCCGGCGTCGACGGCAAGGTCATAAATGTAGATTTCGCGCCGCATCCTTTCGAATTTGTCGAGCTCATAGGCGACGAGGCCGCCAACGACTTCGGTCGCAGCGAGTGCCGCGATGACAATCACGTGATCCTTGGCGAGCCAACCTTCCAGGTAGCCGTCAGTCGGGGGTTCGCCGCCATAGATCTCGCGTTCGCCGAACGCATCGCCAAACAACGAATTCAGCCTGCGCAACAGCGGAACATCGGCGGGGCCGAGGCGACGAAGGAGGACAGTTTCCGATGACATGAGGGGAGCATAGCGCAAAAGTCATCTGCGCGGGTGGCGCACACATGGCGTTTTTTTGCCATGTGTGCGGTTCGAGGCACATCCGCCGTGATCGCACACATCGCAAAGACGGCGATGTATGCGCCACCCGCGAGACCTTCAAAAAGGCGGAACGGCAGAGCAAAAACACCGCCAGCCAGTCAGACCTTTTTTAAACAGGCAGTAAAGGTCAATTCATCGTGTAAACTGGACGCTGCTTTGTGCCAATTGGTGGAGGTCAGCAATGAAGCTGGAACCGGATGTCAAATCGTCCGTTCACAGAATAACAGACACATTTCTACGGCTCGGCAAATCGACCCCGATGCATGAGATTAAGGTCAAACTAGGCTCTAAGAGAAGTGCGCTGAACGAATTAATGCGGGAACGGGTTATTTCGTCGGTCGGTCAGTCTTATCTTCCCTGCCTACTTGCAGTTTTGGAATTCGAGCACGCCGATTTTCAACACTATTGCCTCTGTTGTACAGCGAAGGTATTGAACGCCTTGAAGCAGCTCTACGAAGACAAGGGACCCGGGCAGTTCGCCCCTGACCAGATTTTCGCGGTTATCAAGCGCATGATAGATCCCGCCGCTGAAACTAACATAGTGCGCGTTGGGATGCTTTTTGCCACGGATTTTTCCGACTATTTCGCTGGCTGGGGGTTCGGGCCTGACGAAAACATTTCCTCTATTTCCGTGAAGGATGAAATCCTCGACTTTGATACCATCAATAACGCTTGGGAGAAGGAACTCGAGTCCAGGAAGCGGTTGAAAGGGGAACCCGGAGATACACCAAAACTGTTGGCTAACAGACCTGAAATCTCGCAGACGCAAGTGGTTGCTCATAAGGAATCTGCGCACTTGAAGATAGTGCTTTCCGAGCATTCAAATCAGATTTATCTAGACTGCAATCTGTTCCACCCTGCAATAGTGGAAGTGGCGATGCCCCGATTCGAGAGCGGCCATTACTCGGACGCGGTCGAGGCGGCGCTCAAAGAGCTTAACAAAAAGGTGAAGGAGATAGTAAAGGAGAAGACGGGCAAAGAACTCGACGGAGTTAGCCTTATGCAACATGCTTTCGCTAACAAAAAGCCAATAATCACGCTTGGTGATCTAGCCACCCAAAGCGGCCTGGATACGCAGACCGGATATCAGCAAATTTTCTCAGGAGCTATGATGGGTATTCGCAACCCGCTATCACACCATCCAACGAAAATCGAACCGAAGATGGCAGTACACTTACTGTTTCTGGTAAGCTTGCTTTTCTTTAAGCTCGACGAGGCATCCCGGATCGCGGCCTTGTCCTCGTAGCCCTGCGGTTCTTCCATTAGATTCATTTAATTCGCTCCGGCGCACCGGCCGACGAACGGGTAGCCACGGTCAATTGGTCTATGATTGACCGCGGGTGGCACACACATGGCGTTTTTTTGCCATGTGTGCAGTTCGAGGTACGCCCGCCGTGATCGCACACATCGCAAAAGCGGCGATGTATGCGCCACCCTCGGCGGTGCTTATTTGAGCTTGGTTCCTGCCGGAACCTGTCATTGATGAGAGGTTGGGGTGTGTTTGAGATCGTCCTAGGCTGTTTTCTCGTCGGTTTCGGCCTTATAGCCAGTGAGTTTTATCCAGGCCGTGCGGGACGAGAGCGTGGACTGGAACCGTTGACCCCTTGGATCGGGCGGGTAATATTCGTAGCGTTTGGATTGGCAGCTATTATAGATGGCGTCTCCAACCTTCGGCACCGCTAGAACGAAGGACGCGGCTTTTCCGGTCTACCCCAAGCTTCTCCTGGCGACCTTTCAATGCAGGATGCGTTTCTCAGGAGAGCGACCGCGGGCCAGTTGGCTTCGTAGTACGGTCACCCTATTCGGGCTGCTTATGCTCTGTTCCTGCTCGATGAGCAGGGATGTTGAAATCGCCCGCCAAGCAGTTGAGCGATTTCACCAGCAGGTTTCCGCTGGGCAGTACGATGCCATTTACGATGCGGCTGATCCAGCCTATAAGCAGTCGCTTACCCGCGAAGCCAACCGTAACTTCTTTTCAAGAATTCGGCTCAAGACGGGCGCTTTTCAGAACGCCAAAAACACCGGCTACTTCGTCAACACCGCTACGAAGGGCACATTTGTTAGACTTCGGTACAAGACGCTGTGTTGCAATGGGGAGCTCGATGAGCAATTTATTCTGCGAATCGAGGGAAATCGCGCCACGTTGGTGCGCTACGAAGCAAGTAGCGCAGACCTCCGCCTTTGAGGTCTGCGGCCTGTCGCAAGGATGGCGAAAAAACCGTCCCATTTATCTCGTTTGTCTCAAAATTCTCATCACGTTCTGCTATATTGGGACATTGGCCAAGGGTTGTGTCAGAGGGGGATTATTAGAGACAACGGCTATGGAAGAGGCGGCGAAGCGACAAAATTCACGGAACGAAGCCTAGCGAGTCTTTAGAATCAACGTTGTCTAATATTCGGGAGCGGCCGCCCAGGTGGTAAATCGTCTCATTTGTCTCAAAAGTCTCAATGTGCGATGATCGGCTGGCGTCGACCTTCCGAGTCTGCGCAATAGGTGACGGATGGGTACAGGGTTAACGATGTTGGGCCGCCGGCTGGCGCCGACCTTCTGCGGTCTGCAAATGGATCAAATGAGTCTGAATGATTCCACGGAAGGTCGCTGGCTGACGCCGGACCCGCTGGGCGGGGACATCACCAACCCGCAGTCCCTCAACCGCCCCGAGCAAGCCGGGATCTTCGGCTACGCCTACGCCCTTAACAACCCCACCACCCTCACCGACCCGTTGGGGCTGGATTCCATGCCGTATCAACCCCCGACTGTGGTCAACGTGTACGACAGGAGCGGCCAACAGCAGCAAGGCTATCGCGCACAGCAGTAACTCCTTTTTTTGAACTCAATGGAAATCCGGAGGACATCATGGAAAACGAAAAGCCGTCAGCTGGCAAAGATCGCCATCGCGTTTTCAAGCTTAGCTGGCAAGCGAAGAGCCGGCGCAGAGGCGATTTGCGTGGTGTGACTCTAATATGGCTTGGTTTAGCTTTCCTGATGACGGCAGCGGTGGCCGTTCCTGCATATTCACAGCGAATCACGGCCTCGCTCAGCGGCGTCGTCCGGGACCCGAGCAGAGCGGTGATCCCCGGCGCGGTCGTTCAGGTGACGAATACCGGTACGAACAGCACGGTCAACGTAAAGACGAACAGTGACGGCCGTTTTGTAGTGACCTCGCTGCCCCCTGGTTCCTATAGGGTTACGGTTGAGGCACAAGGGTTCAAACGCGTGGTAAGAAGTGGACTGATTCTCGTCGTCGATCAGACGGCTGAATTGGATCTCACGATGCAGTTGGGATCAGCGACCCAGAGCGTTCAGGTCATCGGAGAGCAGCCTCTGCTTGAGACGGGCAACGGCGCTTTGGGACAGATAATAACCAATAATAGCATCGTAAACCTGCCTCTCAACCAGAGGAATCCATTCAGCCTGATTCTGCTGTCGAGCGGGGTGACGGGCAGTGTGGGCTCGAGTTTCACCGGACTCCAATTCAACGTCGATGGCGGACGTTCTGGAACCACGGATGTGCTCCTCGATGGCATCCCTTCCGCTCCGCCCACCGATGATTTCAACACGCTGACCATATTCCCCTCGGTAGATGCGGTCCAGGAATTCAAAGTCCAGACGAGCAACTACTCGGCGCAGTTCGGCCTGACAGGCGGCGGCATCATCAACGTGATATATAAATCCGGAACCAACCAGCTGCACGGGAGCGCCTACGACTTCCTGCGGAATTCGGCCCTCGACTCTAACAACTTCTTCTCCAACCGCAACGGAGTGCCTCTGCCAAGCTTCAAGCGTAACCAGTTTGGCTTCAGCCTTGGCGGACCTGTGGTTATACCAAAGGTGTATAACGGGCGGGACAAGACCTTCTTCTTCGCCGACTATGAGGGCTTGCGCCAAGTCGAGGGGAGCACTGACATCACGACCGTGCCGACGGCGGCGGAGCGGAACGGCGATTTCTCGCAAGACACGACCTCAACCGGGAAACCGATCACGATCTATAACCCCAATACAACAACCTTGGTAGGTACCGAATACGTCCGCCAACCCTTCCTCAAAAACATCATTCCGGGCGACCTGATAAACGCTGTGTCGAGAAATGTAGAAAAATACTATCCGCTTCCGAACAAGCCCGGAATTAACGGCACTCAGGTTGACAATTACGTTGTTGCCGCGCCTGCCCCCTATGACATCGACCAAGGCGACATTAAAGTCAGTGAGGTCATATCGCCCCGACAACAATTATCGGTTCGATACTCACAGCGGAATCCCGTTTCTTATGCAGCCATTACAATGCCACCTTCGGACCTGATCGCGGAGCGGGCAGGTAACTTTCCGGAGCCCGCCAAAAGCGGTGATCTGGACTATACTTTTACGATCAGTCCGTCAGACCTTATTGACTTTCGTTACGGCATCGCCAATGTGGATTACGAGGAGCAGGCTCTCGGCGAAGGATTTGATCCCACGCAACTAGGTTTCCCCACTTACCTTGCTGCTGACGCCAACGCCTTGGCATTTCCGGGCTTCGAGGCGTCGGGGTACATGGGCATCGGGAGCGGAAGCCAATTGTCCGAGGGCTCGCTCGACGTGGTGAGCAACTCCTGGGCGATCACGAATACTAAGATTCTTTCACGTCATACCCTGAATTTTGGAGTCAACGCACGCGTCCTCGCCAATTACACGAACCAGGTGGGCCGGTCGACAGGCGATTTTAGCTTCGGCACGAACTTCACCCAGGGCCCTAATGCGCTTGCGTCATCCAGCACAGCCGGGGATGGCTTCGCCTCCTTTCTGCTCGGGCTCGGCGGCGGGGACGTAACCCATAACTTCAAGATCATCGATACGGTTAGCGAATATTATGCTCCTTTCTTCCAGGACGATTGGAAGGCAACGGGAAAGGTGACTCTGAACTTGGGTCTGCGGTATGACCTGTTCATTCCGAGGACCGAGCACCACAACCGGGAGAGCTTCATCGATCTCAATACTCCCTCGCCACTGGCGGGCCCGAGCGGCATCCCAAACCTGAAAGGGGGTCTCATATACCCCGGAGTGAACGGGAACGGGCCGAGGGTCATGGACACTTTCTACAGGGGTTTTGCACCCCGCTTTGGTTTTGCCCTCAATCCCTTCAAGCGCCTAGTTGTTCGTGGAGGTTACGGCATATTTTTTACTGACACGCCAACCGAGGCGGCAGCCACGGTGAGTCCCACCGGTTACCGGACCGATTCCACGTTCTACGGCACGCTCGACGGCGTCACACCATACGCTTATCTTGCAAATCCTTATCCAACGGGGTTTATCCCGGTCACGGGAAGTTCTCAGGGGTTGCTCACTTCCACGGGTGAAGGAATAAGCTCAGAGCTGATTTATGAGCCGACGCCTTACATGGAAGACTGGAATGTTGATCTGCAGTACGAGCTACCTGACAACTGGATGGTGGATGCGGCGTACGTGGGCAGTCACGGCGTGGACTTGTCGGAAAGTCAGACCTTGAACCAACTGCCTATTTCGGACCTTAGTCTGGGGACGGGACTGCTCCAAAGCGTTCCCAATCCCTTCTACGGGTTGATTACGAACAGTGGGCCGCTGGCGCAACCGACGGTGCAAAAAAAATATCTTTTGACCCCGTATCCCCAATTCACTGGCGTCTCCCCGGGGTACGTTGTGGGCGCCGATTCGCTTTACGATTCTATTCAAGTCCGGGTACAGAAGCTGTTCAGCAAGAATCTGACGGTGTTGCTTTCCTACACCGCCGGAAAAATGATGGATAACTATTCTTCCAACAATACCAGCAATTTTAACGGTTCTGGAACAAGCGAGGACGCTTATGACCAGCACCTGGACTGGTCTCTCTCGACAGCCGACATCTCTCAGAGTATGGCTCTGAGTTTCGTGTATAGTCTCCCGTACGGCAGGGGACAACATTTTGGCGCTGGCTCGAACCGGGTTGCCAATACGATCTTCGGGGGCTGGCAATTTAACGGAATCGTCACCCAACAGACCGGCTTACCCCTCGCGCTCTCCGCATCGAATGTGGCCGGTATCTTCAATCCCGGCGAGCGCCCCGACACCAATGGACAGAACGCGCGACTGAATGGCAGCGTGGAGAGCCGCCTTAACAAGTACTTCAACACTGCCGACTTCAGCCAGCCCACTCCGTTTACGCTCGGCAATGTGAGCAGAACGCTCTCGAATATCCGGGCCCCGGGCGTGCACGATTTCGACCTCTCCCTGTTCAAGAACTTTCCGCTCACAGAACGACTCACACTCCAGCTTCGCGCCGAGTCCTTCAACGCGTTCAATATACCCCAATTTGGCGGTCCGAACGGCGCCGTCAACTCGTCGTCGTTTGGAGTGATTTCCTCGCAGGTGAATGCTCCTCGCCAGAATCAGTTCGCGCTGAAGCTTCTCTGGTGATTGGAACTTCAGAAACCAAATGCATCGAGGTGGAAATGCGACGGAGAGAGTTTCTTGTGACATCGGGTCTGGCCTTCGCGGCGCCAACCGCCGCGCCGCAGGCCTTGATCCCATCCACGGCTTCCAGCCGTAGAAGTGTTCCCGGGTTTGTGCATCCGGGAATTTATCAAACCCGGCAAAATCTTGACTTCATGAAAGGGAAGATTCTTGCTAAAGACCAGCCTTGGAGCGGGGTTTGGGAAAGATTTCTCGGCGAGCCTGAATCGTCACTTTCATTTTCTCCGGCGCCCGTCACGCATATTTTCCGGGGGCCTTACGGACGCGGCGCCGTGGGCGACCTGGAGCTGCAGACGAGCGTGCGCGCTGCGGACGCTCACATGCTGCGGTGGATTGTTAGTGGAGATCGCGCCCATGCCGAAAAAGCAATTGAAATACTCAACGCATGGTCTGAGACCTTGTGGGACTTCGACGGCAACGACGCGAAGCTGCTTGCAGGCTGGACTGGCGCTTCGCTCTGCAATACGGCGGAGATTCTGCGCTCGACCTATCGCGGATGGGGCTCGGGCGTGGACGAACGCTTCCGCGGGCTCATGACCGGCGTCTATGTGCCGCTGCTCCGAGACTTTTTCCCAACGGCAAACGGAAATTGGGACGGTGCGATTATGCAGACCCTCGCCGCGATTGGGATCTATTGCGACGACCGGTCCCTTTTCGATGCGGCAACCGAGCACTTTCTGTACGGCGTGGCAAATGGGGGAATCACCAAGTACGTCTATCCCAACGGCCAGTGTGAGGAGACGGATCGCGACCAGGGTCACACGCAATTAGGCCTAGGGGCCTTTTCCCTCATGGCCTTGGTCGCATGGAACCAAAACGTCGACCTTTTCAGCGCGGCCGGAAACCGCCTTGCGCTCGGTTTTGAATACACCTCGAAATATATGCTTGGAGGGGACGTGCCGTATTTCGGCGACATCTCAGCCCGTGGTCGCGGCAGGTTCGCGAACTTCTACGAGGTTGCTTACGAGCACTACCGGTTTGTGAAGGGCATGAAAATGCCTCACACGGAGCAAGCGGTGCAGAGGGCAAGGGAGGAAGGAACTCGGCGGATTATGACGCCGGAGGGCGTGCGAAGCACCCTGACGTTTTATCGCGGCAACAGTGGCCGCACTCAGGAGGCGCTGCTACCGGCGCCGGCTTTGGACGCGGGGATGCCCGCCGCGGGAGCCCAGCTTGGGAACTCACAAGCGCCACCGGGCGCCGTAGTGATCCCGCCGGGAAGTTCGATTCGGGCCGCCTTGACTGCGCTCGCAGAGAAGGGAGGAGGACAGCTATTCCTTGATGAAGGTCTTCATATCACGCCCCTCCCGCTTCGCATCCCAAGCAACGTGACCATCACTGGCAGGGGAAGAACGACCGTCCTCTCTCTCTCGCCACAAGCCACAGGATATTGCATAGTCGAGGGCGGACCGGCATTGCGGAACGTTGTTCTTCGCGACTTCATCCTGGAAGGAGGCGTCTCCTACACTCCTCCCGCAGATCCCAACCAGGAAAAACGCAACCGGAGCACCGAGCTTGCCCCGGCGCGCGGAGGGATTCGCCTTCAGGCCGATAAGGCTGGCGAGTTCAGCGGTATTAGAATGGAGCGTCTCACGGTCAGAAACTGCACCATGGCAGGAGTCGCCATCGCCGGAGCGCAAGATCTCGTCATTGAAAACTGCGACTTCAGCGACAATGGCGGAAAAGTCGCGCCCGGCCCGGGTCAGCATCACAACCTGGAAATGAAGTACGTGTCAGGGGCGCGGGTCCACGGGAGCCGGCTGGATGGCTCGATGGCCGGTTGCGGGCTGCACGTCCGAAAGGGTTCGAACGTTTCAGTTGTGTTGGCCGAGGCGGCGCGCAACGCGCAGTCTGGAATGTGCTTTGTTGATTGTGAGCGGGTCACCGTAGAGCGATCTATGGTCGAAGGGAACGATCGGCTCGGAATCGACGTTCGACCTCGGAGTAAGGCGAAGACGGCCGCGAGTCTCAGCGGAAATGTGCTGCAGGTCAACGGATCAGACCTGCTGCGCCGTTGTCTCGCAGACAAAGCCGACTTGGTTTAATTCCTCTAATTTCGCAGGGAGTTCCCGCGGCTGTGCCGGGGAGGCAGTAAGAGTTTGACAGCTACAGGAATCCATCACTGGAACTGCTAAACGTGAGCCCCCAAACTTCGTCGCCGTCGCTCTCACCTTCATACGGCAGGAGACTGTCGCCAGTTTTCTCTCGTTGGCGGACGCCGCTCTGGGCGTTGCTGCGTTGCGCATCTTCGAACCGAGTATCCACGAGCCAAAAACTCGCGGCGTCCACTCGGTTTCCCCTTTTTCGTTCGACTAGCTCACGGTTGGCGCCTTATCGCCGGTCTGCTTGTCGTTGTGGCTGCGCAGTGGGACTCCTCTGGTAGGCTTTGGAGAGCATCTCGCCACGCGCTCACCGTTGGATTTATCGCCGTCACCGTTCTTTGCGTCAGCCAGCGGCCCAACATCGTAAACCCTGTACCCATTCGTCATCCATTGCGCAGGCCTGAGAAGGTTGGCGCCAGTCGGCCGATCATCGCACATTGAGACTTTTGAGACAAATGAGACGATTTATGGCCTGAGCGGACGCCCCCGAATATTAGAAACGTTGATTCTAAAGGCTTGCTAGGCTTCGTTCCGCGATTTTTAGTGTTTCTCTCTACCATCTTTCCAGCCGTTTTCTAATCTTTGGGAGCATCCGCCTTGGAGCGCAGGGTTCGTTTTTACCCTGCGGCCTTTTGCCGGTCCCTCCGAAAAACCGCAGAGTTTTAACCGCAAAACTCTGCGCTACAAATACCCTACCACCTCACTTTGAGATTTTTGAGACAAATGGGATAAATTGGACGGTTTTTTCGCCATCCTTGCGCAGGCCGTAGGGAATGTCTTGCAGAAGGTTTTGGAGCCAATTCCATCCCCACATGTCGCGGCTCCTCTCTCTGAGCACAAGATTGTTCCCGAATCGCCGTTGCGCGGCGCAATGCGCTTCCGCGGGCGAACCGCCGCGCTCAACCTGTTCCTGCTCACGCAATTCCTGATGCAGGCGCATCTCTTCTGCCAGATCGCCGTCGAATTGCCCATGGTGAAACAGCCCCCCCTTCTGCCCAACTCGGCCAACCTATTCTTCATCTCAGTTCCCGACTTGGCTGCTGGTGATTGTTACAGTCCGGTAGTTATTCGTATCTCAGGGCAACCATGGGATCAAGGCGTGAGGCGCGGCGCGCGGGTACGAAGCTAGCAGCAAGGCCAATCGCCGCCAGAATAATTGCGGCCAGCGCTAGAGTGAGCGGGTCGCGCGCTTTAAGGCCAAAGAGCAACGAACCTGCAGCTCTGCCTCCGCCGATCGCTAAGCCCGCGCCAATCGCTATCCCAATCCCAATCAGCACTGCGACTTCCCCCAGGATCAGCCTGACAATTTCGGAGCGCTGCGCGCCTAGCGCCATGCGGATGCCGATTTCATTGGTGCGCTGCGCGACAGTGTAGGAAATCACCCCGTAGAGCCCAATCGCAGCCAGCAGCACGGCGAGCCCGCCGAAGAATCCGCAAAGCGTCGCCATCAATTCATCCTGAACCAGGGAGCCGCGAATCTGGGTTCGCAGCACTGTAAACTGTACGTCAATTTCCGGGTTCACACTGGCAATCGCGTTTTTGACGCT